>JAEEKU010000026.1 GCA_016282555.1 Methanomassiliicoccaceae archaeon | reverse complement strand
TCCCGGACGCGGGGAGATCTATGAAAAAGACGGAATTAAATACGTAAAGGAAAGGAATCCCGGGATATCCCACATTTCAGTTGATTACACCCTGTCCTGCCTCAGGGAGATGGACGCTCTCGAGGATGCCGTCCTTATCATCGATCCCGTCTCGAGAAAAGTCTGCGACAAGATGGACAAGGATCTCATTTCCGCCGTCGCGGAGAAATACGGCGCGGAACTGATAATCTCCAAGGGAGACGGAACGGAAACCCCCGTGCCCGGATATGCGAAAACCGTTATTATGATGACCAAAGAGGGCTACCAATGACCGTTATGCATCCGAGGCCGAATCCGATCGTGGCAGCGATGTACACGTCCAGAGACATGGACGTCGACGTCATAGTGGTTCACGGGCCGGCGGGATGCTCCTTCATGGCCTCCCGCCCTCTGGAGAACGACGGAGTCCATGTGGTGACCTCGTCGATGAAAGACAAGGATCTCATCTTCGGAGCGGGCGAAAAGCTGGAAAACGTTCTGGAAGAGTCCGTGCGCCGGTTCAGCCCGAAAACCATGGCGGTCGTCGCCACATGCGCCAGCACTATCATCGGAGAGGATATCGAAGCGGCCATCGAACGCGCCGATCTGGGAGATACGAAATGCTTCGCGATCGACTCCCACGGATGCATGGAGAACAACACCGACGGAGCGATAAAAGCCCTGGAAGCGGGCGCGAAAGCCGGGATCATTCCGTTTTTCGAATATGAAAGACAAAAAAAGCTGCTCGAAGCCGCCACTAATCTCGAGAAAAACAGGGGAATGGCGGGAAAAACGTATCTGAAGCCGGCTGTGAGCCCCACCAAGTACGCCGTGTGCAGGAGAATCATCGATGTTTTATCGTCAGGAGGAAAGGTATCCGTCGCCATGCTGGCCAAAAAAGAGCTGGCTTACCGCTTCTCCGACATGTTTTCAGCCGTGGAGAAAGCCAGACGGAAATTCGGCGGGGAGACCAGATACTTCGCCAACCTCGACGAAAACGCAGGGCTTCCCAGGATCCGCCGCTACGTTTCCGAAATAAAAAAAGATCTGGACTCGGAAGGCATTGAAATTCATGAGATAACCGGAGGCTTGGACGAGTACGCCGTTATCGGGGAGAGAATGAAATCCGGAATCGATAAATTCAGCCCGGATCTCCGCATCTTTCTGGGAATTTGCCACGGCTACCCCGATCTCAGAGAGGACGACATCCTCATAACCGACCAGCCCAGGGAGCTCGCGAATTATCTGGAGCAGGGATTCGCCGCCGTGGGAGAGGTTTCGTCGCACAGCATGGTCATGGGCGCTCACGGAATCGTACATCTCGAAACCGCGGATACTCTCAGGCAGATGACGGAGGAAGAGCGATGAAAGGCGTGATAATCGCGGGAACCGGAAGCGGGGTCGGAAAAACCACGCTCACCGCCGGGATCCTGCACCGCCTTTCGAAAACGATGAAAGTGCAGGCTTTCAAAATCGGTCCGGATTTCATAGATCCGATGTACCACACCGCGGCCACCGGAAGATACTCCAGAAACCTGGATTCCTTTCTCATGGACGACGAAACGATAAAAAACAGCGTCGGCGCCAATACCAGAGACGCCGATATCTGCGTCATAGAAGGCGTGAGAGGGCTTTACGAGGGATCCGAAGGAGATTCCGACGCCGGATCCACTGCCCGCATAGCCAAGATTCTCGGGCTGCCGGTGGTTCTGGTTCTGGATGCGGGATCTCTTACCCGCAGCGCGGCCGCGATCGTAAACGGATTCCGCTCTTTCGATCCGGAGGTTAAAATCAAAGGGGTTATTCTCAACAAAGTATCCGGCCCCCAGCACTCGGGCAAACTGGATGTCGCGATGGAAACCTACTGCAAAGGAATCCGCGTGCTGGGAAAGATACGCAGAGACAGAGAGATGGAGATCGGGCAGAGACATCTCGGTCTGAGCACATCCGAAGCCTTCAACAAGGAAACCGTGGAAAAACTGGACATCGCCGGGGACATGATAGACGCGGACGGCCTGCTGGATATAGCTGAAAACTGCGAAGTGCATCTTCCGGAAAAGAGCCTGTTCAGAAAATACGGCTGCGGAGCCAGAATCGCCGTCCCGAAAGACAAGGCGTATTCCTTCTATTACAGGGAAAACCTCGAATGCCTTTCGGAGTCCGGAATCGAACCCGTTTATTTCGACGCGGCCGGAGGAGATCCTCTTCCGGATGCCGATGCGGTTTATCTCGGCGGAGGTTATCCGGAACTTTACTGCGAAGAAATATCCGGAAACAGGGATTTCCTGGAAGGGCTTCGCAATTTCGCGGACGAAAACAAACCGGTGTACGGGGAATGCGGGGGGCTGATGACGATGTGCAGCTCGCTGGAATCCAAGGACGGGAAAGTTTTCCCGATGTCCGGAATAATCGATTCGAAAGCTGTTTTCACCAATGTCCGCCACGGCCCCGCGTATGTCATCGCCGAAGGAAAAGAGAACAACCCTCTTTTCCGCGGAAGAATGAAAGGCCACGAATACCACTACTCTGATGTCTTCTGTCCGGAGAACGCGGAATTCGGCATCGATGTGATGCGCGGAAACGGCGTTTCCGGAAAAAAGGACGGACTCGTTTACCGCAGAAGCCTCGGGTGCTATATGCACCAGCACGCTCTCTCGTACAAAGACTGGGCAAAAGGCTTCAGAGACTGTCTGAACTAAAAAAAATTATTAAAAAAGGGACGGGACCCGTCCGCGCGGGCCCGTCGTTCATTCACTGGGTTTCCGTTTTCTCTTCTTCGTCGTCACGGGTATTGAACCGGTACTTCGTATCCGTGCTCATATCCAGCTTGATTCCTCTGGCCTTCTCGTCGGGGTTCGACGAGAATCCGAAAGTCAGCTCGTAGCAGATCGGGCACAGAACCACGTGGGCGTTTCCTATCTGCAGGACGGGCAGAGAATCCATCTCCTCCATGACGTCCGTCTTCTCGTCCGCATCCAGGTTCTTCTCCTTGGTCACGAACATGTTGTACGCTTCGACGGATCTCTTGCAAAGGAAGCAGACTTCGTCCTCCTGGGCGTTCTTATGCTGCAGAACGAACCAGAACGGAACGTAAATCAGCAGAATAACCGCGCCTATTATGACGGAGAACACTCCGTTCTCGATGCCTCCGTTTATACACCAGTACGCGAGGCAGGGTATCAGAACGAAGAACTGATAGCACATCAGGAAGCAGGCGACGTAGAACCACCCGCGGGGAGCCTTGTACGGCCTGGGAAGATCCTTGAAACGCGGATTCCTGCGGGCGACGATGAACGCCAGCATTCCCATTCCCAGAGCGAACGAGAATCCGAAAGAAGACGCGGCCAGAATCATACCCACCGATCCGAAGTGGATGATGATGATGAACACTATACCCATAATGAACTGGAACATCATCGCGACCAGCGGCGCGCCGTTCTTGTTGGTACGGGTGAACATCTTCGGCATGTTTCCTTCGTGACCCATGAAATACAGCGTTCTGGACGAACCCAGGAACGCGGTCTGGATGAGCATGACCATTCCCGCAACCAGAAGAATCAGAGCCACGATCAGGCCGATGCTGCCGAAATCGAACTGGGAAATGGGATACAGGGTTGAAACTCCCCAGCTCTCGATCTGTTCGGGAGTCATCATTCCGTATACCACGAACGGAACTATGAAGTAAAGCGCGAGACAGACGAGTCCGGCGGAAATCAGCGCCTTGGGGACGTCCTTTCCAGGAGTCTTGTACTCGGCTCCGTACGTAGCCGCGGACTCCCATGCGCATGCGCACCACTGGGCGTACGCGAACATTCCGAAGATCATCATGAATTCTCCGGGCCCCCAGCCCCATCCTTCCGGAGTGAGGTTTTCGAAAATGCGGTCGAGAGAGAATCCGGAAAGCTCCCCGGCGCCAACCGTAAGCCCGAGAAGAGGCATCATTACGACGACGAGAAGAGGCAGTATAGCTACGAGGGCGAGAATCAGCCCGAGCTTCGCTCCTCCGGACAGACCTTTCGATCCGACATACACTATGAGACTGAATACCGTTACTCCGAACACCAGCTGGAGAATCAGCGTGGCCGTGGAGCTAAGAGGCTCCATTCCGAGTCCGTATTCGAGATATTTGGTTATGTAATCCACGGAGGTACAGGTGAAGATAGGAATGACAGGCGTCCACGTGAACCAGTAAGCCCACGCCGTGAACGCTCCTATGAAACGTCCTAAACCGTACCTTCCTCCGTTCGGTTTTGTAAACACTTTCTGTGCACACCCGCCTATACCAGGAGTTTCGAGCGCGGCCGCCATTTCCCCGATAGCGAGATTCTGTGCAAAACCCTGAAGAACCGAGATAGTCCATATGAAAATACTCAGCCCCCAGGCAGTTCCTGCAATATCATATATTCCCGGAAGAATCAGGATGGGCACTCCCATAGCGATGATCATACCCTGTTTCCAGTCGATCGATTTCACGAGACCGGTGTCCTGATTGATCTCCCCGCCGAAGGAGTGACTGTTTCCTTCGGCCAGGATTCTGACTCCGTGTTTTGTCATTCGGATCCCTCTTTGGATAAGATATAAACTGCGATAATTGGTATTAAATACTATCTGTTTTCAGATTCGGCTAAAATTTTCCATATTTAAACATAACTTTTAAAATAACCAAAATTTAAATATTGCTGTTAGAAAAAAATTTGATTATAGCGCTTCTTAAAAATAATTATACTTAAAATTATGCTTATTTTATAAAATTTGAAATAGTGAATGTTTTATTGGATATTTATAACTGTTCTGTAATCAGAAAAAATACGGATTATAGCCGCGAAACTGGCTCGTGACTTGCAACTGCGCCGTGGTTTCCGGACCGCAATACGCGTTGGCGCCGGCATCAGAGCGGCGCCGGCACCGGTTCTTTATCAGCGTTTCCGATTGTTTTCAGGATCGCAGTATATATAATAATTTTAAAAAACTGCTTTATTCAAATATAAATAATCAGGAAAACAGCAGCGCCCGGGAAAAATGATCTCTTTCCCGTATAATCGCTGATCTCCGATCTCCTCTATTCTGCTTTCCAGCTCCATATAGAGTTCCTCGAGCTTTTCCCGCATATCCGGATCGGCATCCCACATCTTGCGATCTATCGCCTCCAGCATGCGCCTAACGGTATCCATCATCGCATACGGATTCTCGTCTTTCATCCATTCAGATGTTTCCGGATCGAGAAGATATTTTCCGGCGATGCCGTCGTACATCCATTTTTCCACGATATCCGACGTGGCGTCCCATCCGAATACGTAATCGGTTATTTTGGATACTTCGCCGGCGCCGCGGAAACCGTGCTCCTTCAGACCGCTGATGAATCTGGGATTGAGTATCTTGCGACGGAAAACGAATTTCAGCTCTTCCGCGGTTCCCCTGATCGATACATTATCGGGATCGGAGCTGTCGCCTATGAAACTGAGCGCGTCTTTCTTTCCGTATGTTTTTACGAACGCGTTCAGGCCTCCGAGATATCCGTAAACGTCGTCGACATCGGTCAGATCGATCTCCCTGTCCGGCATATTTTTAACCGTCGCTTCCGACCTTCCGAAATTTCTGAAGAATTCGTCGCGCATCTGCACGCCGCCTATCCCTCTGCCGTAAGCATAGCTCCCCCACGACACGTACATATCCGCGAGATCCTTGGCCGTCTTCCATTCTCCCGTATCCACCGCATGGTTCATTCCCGAACCGTAACTGCCCGGAGGAGAACCGAATATGCGGATGGAAGCGCGGCGTCTGGCTTCGTCCTCCGCAAGCCCTCCGGAGATCGATATGACCATGTCGCGGCGGAGATTGGCCGCGAGAGCGTTGCTCTCATCGTCCTCGTCCAGTCCCGCAACGAGACGGACAGCGTCGTCGATCAGATCTATCAGATTGGGAAAAGTGTCGCGGAAAAGCCCGGTTATGCGGACGGTAACGTCGACGCGGGGTCTTCCCAGCTCTTTAAGGGGAACGGCTTCCAGCCCGGTTACGGCATCTCCGCCCTCCGTCCGGACAGGACGGACCCCGAGCAGCCAGAGTATATAAGCGACATCGTCTCCGCCGGTTTTCATGGTATCCGTAGCCCACAGAACGAATCCGATTTCGCGGGGATATGCGCCTTTCTCCTCCTTGAAGCGTTCGATGAATCCTTCGGCAGCCTTTATTCCCGTTTCCCATGCCGAACGCGACGGGATGCAGTCCGGATCGATGCTGTAGTAGTTTCTTCCGGTGGGAAGAATATCGGCGCGCCCGCGAGTGGGAGCACCGGACGGCCCGGGAAGAACGTACTTTCCGTCCAGGGCGATCAGTATATTGGAGATCTCGTCCGCCGTTCTTCTCAGACGGGGAACGAGTTCTCTGCAGATGAATCCGATAGCGGCAGTAAGATTATCCGTGAGCTTGCCGAGCTGCCTCTCCGCTCCGGATAAGCATTTATCAGCATCGTATCCCGAAGATCTGAATTTTTTAATC
>JAEEKU010000025.1 GCA_016282555.1 Methanomassiliicoccaceae archaeon | reverse complement strand
GATCTCACCCGCGGGAAAATCGGTTATTCGTGGCCGATGCTTTCCGAAGGACGCGACTGGAACATTCTGCGTCACGTCCGACGGATTTTCATTTCGAATTTTCCGCCTATTAAAACGGCGTATCCGTAACCGAACTGGCCGATGCTGGTTCCGTTAAGGTACGAATCGTTCAGGCGCACGTACTGCGGATTTTTCCTGTTGTCCGTGTAAACGTAAAACAGATCGTCTTTTCTGAGCACTGCGAGACTGCTTCTGGAAAAATACCTGCGGGTCATCCGGTCCAGAACCCTGTCGTCGATGCAGTATTTTCCGTAATCGGTGTAAACGGATACGCAGTCGCCTTCGCGGCGGATCACCGCATCGTCGCTGAATACCGCTTCCGCTATCTGGATTCTGTCGCGTCAGGGCGGAAGGTAACTTAGGGAACGAATATTCTGCGTCTTTTGCGAAATGATGCTGACCTTTCCTTTGGAGTATATCTTAGGAAGTTTCGACAGAGCCCCGCTGATTTCAACATCGCCGATGGAAACTATCTGTCCGTTTATGCTCTTAGGAGAATTGCGGACGCTGTCCGTATCGAGTTTGGATCTGAGAATTTCCAGCAGACGCTCCGCATCCTCCGGGTAACCGACCCTGAATCCGCCGCCGAGTGTCATAAGTCCGGCTCCGCACTGATCGCAGAATCTGACTCCGGAATTGCATTCGGCTCCGCAGTTCGCGCATTTCATCTGAATCCGTGCTCTGATGAAGGAAGTGATATTACATTCTGCCGGCCGGGACGGGAAAATTCACGAAGAATCACTATAGTGCTACTATTCGGATCGGTTCAGTCTGGATGCGACGCTGCTCAGGACTTCGCCGCGTATATCTTCGGGAATTTTAACGGATTCCAGAACTTTTTCCAGTGATAATCCGAAACCCTCCATGAGACTCAGGACAGTCTCGGTATAATCGTTCACACGACACCGGAGAGCTTCCTTCCTTCCCTGTTCCAGTCCCAGATCGAACCCGTCTTCCATACCGGATTCGTAACGACCTTCGGCGTAATCTTCATTCAGTGTTGCCAGCATGCTTCCTTCCACCCTGTAAAGTATATCATTTAAAACGATATTAAACAGTTTTCCGAGACGGGTGTTGCGTTCGTCCCAAGATAAATTCTTTGAAAATATGGTATTGGCAAAGACCAGCAGTTCATCATCGGTTTCATCCGGACTGCCCAGGTTCACATCGATAATTCCGCCCGTTTCTTCTCTTTCCGGAGACCGGATTCCAGTGCCAGTCTTCCACACGAGATGCTTTATGACAGTATTTCTGAGTGCTTTTCTAGGATTGAGGAAAATCCATATGCCATAAACCGGACCAAGATCCTTCTCTTTCACTGAGAGATTATCGCACTGGTACCAGTTCATTGCCGTAAAGTACCTGAACTGCCTCTTCTCTATTCCGGGAGCTGTTTTTCCCTGGATTTCTATGTTTAGAAACATTCTCGTTCCCCGGAGGATTATTTCTGTAAGAAAATCGAATTGTATCGTCGAAGTCAGGCTGTGATATTCCTGAGGAAGCCTTTTTACGGTTTTTCCGTCTTCTTCCAGACACAGTCCTTCGTATACCTCCCTGAACAAATACCCCTGCTCTTTGAAAACCGCCTGATAAGAGATAAAAGCGACTATATAAGCGCTGGAAAGAATGGCTTTAGAGAATCTGTCCATTCCTGTCAGGTGTTTTCTGTCCGGGTTGGCTGCCATGGGAAGGGACTCGCTGACCGGCTATTTCAGATCCCATTACCGGTACGAACATAACTAAAACCGCTTTCGGAAGATTCCTGCATTCCGAATACGGCTGTGATGTATAACAGTATTATCTTATGGTTTTACTATCCGCATTCGAATTTATATGGGCATATCGGATTATGTCAGGGACGTAAACGGAGATATTCTGGGAGATATCGCCCGGTATGAATAGAATCTGTTCTGGGTTCAGGCGCATCCGGAAAGGTTTTCTCTGTTATGAGAAACGGGAATAGGTATGCCATTAAAGTCCCTGTTTCCGTTAATATCAGGGATACCGAAGAAACCCTGTATTCTCTGTTCGATGACATTGTCAGGCAGTACAAATCCGAAGCTGCTTCATGGGCTGATCTGTCTGAAAACTGCCCTGATTCGGTTGTGAGGCTCATAGATTACAACGTAACTCCGTTTCCCTGGATGGTGATAGAATACGGGGAAAGCGACCTGAAGAAATATCTGGAAGAAAACCGGGAAGCCTGCATCGGCGTGATTCCGGAACTTCTGCGCAAACTCCAGAACATCCATGACTGCGGCGTGATCCACAGGGATATAAAACCGGAAAATATCCTTTTCGTGAACGGAGAATGGAAATTCTCCGATTTCGGACTGTTCAGAACGATAGGATCTTCTTCCCGCAGCAGTGCCGGGATGAAAGGGACGCCGGAATACATGGCGCCGGAACAGATTTCGAAAAAAACATACGGTTCCGTTGATGTGAGAACCGATATCTGGCAGATGGGGATTCTCCTTTACGTAACTGTTTCCGGACATTCGCCGTACAGCACTGCGGACATAGCCGAACTGGTTATGGAAATACTCGGAGACGGACCTGATATAGAGGCCGCTCCGGAACAGTACAGGAGTATACTATCGAAGGCGCTGGCCAAAAACAAAGATGACAGATATGCTTCCGCATCGGAATTCGCAGATGCTTTAGAATCTGCGGGAACCGGAACAGCCGTTCATGAGAACAGTGCAGTCAGAACCGGGGCGTTCGAAGAGGGAATGGCTTTCATAAAGGGACTGGAGAGTGTTCCGGATTACAAACGTGCTTTTTCAGTGTTTTCCGGTTCGGACGATCCCAGATACATACTGGCTTGTGCTGTTATGAAAGCCGAAGGAACAGGAACGGAAGAGAACCGTCTTTCCGCACTGATGGATGTCCGCAAAGCGAAAATCAGTTATGACAATGCTGCAAAAGAGCCGGGTTCTCTGTGGCTGAAAGGAAAAGCGATAGCCTGCGGACTGCTGGAAACTTCTGACCCGGATGAACCTCTGAAATCGTACCGGATGTCATCCCGCGGAGGATCGTGTCTGGGGCAGTTTGAGGTCTATCAGATTCTTTCTAGGCAGGATGATAAAGATTGCATGGTTGATCTTCTGCTATCTGCTGAAAACGGTTATCTTTCAGCAGCAAAAATACTGATATCCGGGTATTTAAGCGGACAATTAAATGAGGAAAGCGCACCTGTAAGCGTCGAGAAAGTTGTCCATGCATTGAGAACGGCGGCTGAAACCGGAGATGTTGAATCTCAGGTAATATTGGGAAAACTGTTTCTTAACGGAATCATTTTTGAAAAATCCGAGGAAAACGCCCTCGAATGGCTGGAGAAGGCTGCTCTCGGAGGCCATAATAAATCCCGTGTTTTTATTGTTAACAGATTGCTTGCCGAAAAAAGTGTCATTATCCCTGTTGAGACAGTAGTGAGCTGGGATGTTCCAATCGAAATGCCTGATTTTGATTATTCTGTGAAAGCGACTGGTCTTACTTTGACCAAATACACTGACAATAAAAAAATTGTAACCATTCCCAAACTCTTTGTTAGTAATGGTAAACTAGAACGCATTGTCAGTATTGGACATCGTGCATTTGCCGGTTGCAAATCACTTACATCGGTTACAGTTCCAGACTCGGTCACTTCGATTGGAAATGGTGCTTTTTACGAGTGTACATCACTTACATCGGTAACAATTCCTGTTACTACTTCTATAAGATCTAACGCATTTGATCAACGTGCACTTAGAATAATTCACCATGCAAAAATAGAGCACAAGATCCTTGGCCGTAAATTATTCGGTAAAAAGTAAACTCCTTCCTGAACTTTTTTTGTAAACGGATCCCGATTATAAAACGGGTTTATCCAAACGCCGGTTATAGTTCTTCAGAGAAACTTTCCCGAGGTGTTCCGGAAATGTTCGTGAAGAAAATAGCCAATTACAACAGCAGACTGCCTGTAGGCAAGAATACGGTAATAAGAAAAGTCGAAGGATCCTGCGGATACATATTCACGGAATCCGGATACAAAGGCTTCACCCGCAATGACGTGAAAGCGGCCGATTTCACATCCGGAAGAATAATGAAAAAGTATCCCGAAAGCCTGGAAACCATCTGGATTAATGAAGAGATTGCCGAACCTGCCGTTATCAGCCGCTACAGATTCCTGTCCAGAGAATTCACCGACTGCTATGCGGACATGGAAATTCTCTATCAGATCCGCGTGGACCGGGAAACTCCCGGATTCGACGGCACCAATGTGAAAAATCTTTTCAGAAGAGTATTCGAGCTTGCCAAAAAGGACATCGATTTCGATCCTACCATCGGCGCGGACGGCGACCACGGCATCGTAACGATACCGGACGATTACGTATCGGCGGAACTGGCCAGACACGTCTCCGACTGTTTCAGGGATGCCGTGTTCCAGTTTTCTTCCGTCAGGGAATTCTGCGAAGACATCAGACTCAGATGCCTCGAACTCGCCGCGACCGACCCCTTCATTCTCAACTACGGGATCCACATCGCCGCCGTAAAGATAAGATTCGATCTTCAGAGTTCTGAACTTTTAATTAGAAAACGCAGGGAATCCCAGGAAGAGATAGACTTCCTGCAGGCGGATGTGGAATCCGGAGCAGTGAGGCTCGAATTCGAAAACATCAGATCCCGCCAGGAAGCCAAAGCCGAAATCGAACGCATGAAAACAGAGTCTGAGAAGCGCAGAGCTGCCAGAATCTACAGCGGTATCTGAGGGATTGAAGTGCTCGATCTCATAGACATCGCGAAAATCGCAGTCACCGCGGCCGGCATCATGTTCATCTGGATCAACAAGCGCCAGATAGGAAGACTGATCGAAGGGCTGGTTGCAAACAGCGGAATCAGCAATCCCGAAGGAAAAACCGACCGGGAACTTCTGGAAGAAATCGAGGACGCATTCGAGGAGGTACTTTGATGTCTCTGTTCAGTTCCGGAAAGGAATCTCGTACCGTTCTGATCAAGCTCCACAAACTCACCGGTTCCGTTTCGGCGACCGTCAGGGATGCCCCTTCGGAATACGCATACCCCGGCATACTTTACGCGGAAGCCCGCGCGTACCTCTACAGCGATCTTTCAAAATGCCTGAAACTGGCCCGGAAAGCTTCTAGACTTTATTCGGAGGAAGCCGCCCTCGCCCTGAGATACAGGAAGATAAAGAGCGCAGCGGAATCCTCTCAGGACGGCGAAGTAAAGAAGCAGAGGGACGAATACATCCGCAATATCAGAAAAGGAAATTATTCCGCGGCATCCAGAAACCTCGGCCGTCTGGAAAATATGAAGCAGATCTTCGGTTACAGAACCGTACTCAGCGTGCGCATCGACAAAACGCCGTATCCGAAGATTACCGTACGCAACCCGGCTGCCGGCGTAATCAGCGTAGATTCCGTATCCGTACTGGCTGAACGCACGGAATGCGTCCGCGGAACGTCAAGGAGGGATCTGTGGCCGGGACAGTCTTACAGCATCCGTCTGGATGTACCCGAAGGCTCAAAGAAAGCGTACATCAGAATCCTGTACTTTTCCGACGGCTCCCGCCATGAGGAATCGTTCGAGGAGGTGCTCCGATGGAAGCGGCTCTCGGCAGCGCTGTCGATACCGCGATAGGAACCGGATATCTTCCCGCCCAGTGCATAGTATCCGGACTGAACGGTTTCCGCTGCCGCGCAGATACCCTCAGAGTAGAAATCACCGACAGCCGCGGCGAATCAAGAACCGCCGAATACGACTGCAGCAGAACGGGCCCGTCGGCCTGTCCCGTACCTATTCCCGCCGCTTCCCTCGAGGGAAAACTGTACGTATCCTTCAAAGCATTCAAAGATTCCGGAGAAGTATCCCGCTTCGAAACGGAGCTTCCTTCGTTCGGTCCGGATTCGTATCTTCCGGGATCTCCTTTCTCCCAGGATTCACTTTACATCCGTTCCATGCCCGGAAGCAGGCTTGTCGGAAGATCCGATTTCGTGGAAACCGCCGGCAGAGACTCCGCCCGCATATACTGCGGAGAAGGCCTTCCGAAACTGGAAGAAGCGCTTGCGTACATGGAAAGCCTGTACGGATATTTTTCCGGATTCCGTACCGTCAGAACCTCTTCCGGACCCTGCGGAACCGCGAAAATCGGAACTGTAATAGATCTCACGGAAACCCGCGAAGGGACCGTGGAATCCCAGGGCCTTCTTTTCTCCAAAACCGCCGGAGATCTGGGTCTGGAACCGGTGGTTCTCCTTTCCAGGAACAGATGCATATGCGGAATAAAAACCGGGATTTCCGGCGGCGCATACCTGAATTCCGTTCCGCTTCTGCACACGGTATCCGCCTGCTCGGATTTTCCGTTTCCCCTGATGAACATAGGAACTTACATTCTGGCCGAATTCGGAACGGGAAAACCTCTGGACGAAGCCATGGAATCCGCGTCGTATTTCAATGAATTCCAGTCCGTCTGTTTATGTCCGGAACTCATGAAAAAGAAAATCGAGCGCCTCGAAAACACCGTTCTCCCTTTGAAAACGATTTGAAAAAAACAAAAAGAGATGACTGAAATGGAAGAAAACCAGATACTCATACAGGAACTCGAACTCGAACTCGATCGCATCCGCGAGGAGCACAGGAAAAAAACCGGCATAAGATCGGTTACGATCATGACCCGGGACTCCGTCGAAAAGATAGCGGAGATGAAATCCGCAAATTTAGAGGAAGTATCCGCCCTCGTAAAAATCGGGGACCGGGATCTCCGCGAAGAATACGCCAGACGCATCTGCGCCGTGCTCCGGAAACATCTGGAAGTGCCGGAAACCGAAGAAACCGAAGTGTCCGCATCCAAAACGGATCTTTCCGGAGTAATGTCTAAACTGTCCGGAAAACTGACGGACATGTCCAAAATGAACCCTCTCCTGAGAAAAACGAAACTCGGAAAATACGACATGGACATATCCGATATCGGCACCGGGATAATATCCAGAACTTTCTCCGTTTCCGTATGCGACCGCATCAAATCCCCGGAGGAGAGCGAACGCTACGATCGTCTGACTGCCATAGACCACAACTCCAGATCCAAGAGGAGGGACTCCGGACAGAACTCCCTTTACATAGCGTATCCGTTCGTGACGGGAAACGTCAAAGGAAGCGATTTCGCCGTCATGGCTCCCCTGATGCTCACTCCGGTGGTGATCGTGCGCGAATCCACCCGCATAATCCTTAAAAACGATCCCTCCCGCGATTCCATATACAACGAAAACCTGGTCATTTTCCATCTGACGAAGACCGGCTCCAGCAAATCGTACTGGGATACGGACAAATCTAAAATCGTGGCCGATTCCCTCTCCCCGGGCGAAAGATACGACGCAGACAGCATAAGAACAGCCATCTCCAGATATTACAAAGGATTCGAGATGGATATCGTGTTCGACGGAATGGATCCCGTTCCGTTCACTGAATACCAGTCTGACGATCTGGACGAAGCCGCGACCGATACTCTCAGAGTAATCCCCAACATGGTTCTGGGAACTTTCGACAGTCCCGACGGTTCCATCCAAAGAGATTTCGGAAAGATAATCTCTAAAGGAAAAGTCCCGGCTGTGATAGCCGAACTTCTGAAAAACACCAACATGGAAGACTTCTACGGGGAAAGCGGAAAGCCCGCTGCATCCGGAGACGTATCCGAAAGCGACATCCTGTACATCAACTCGCTCAACAGCGCGCAGGAGAACATCATAAAGGCGATAGATTCGGAAGATGCAATCGTCATCCAGGGTCCTCCCGGAACCGGAAAATCCCAGACCATATCCGACATAATCATCACCCGCGTCGCCCGCGGAGAGCATGTTCTGGTCGTTTCGGAGAAAAAAGCCGCTCTCGACGTGATAAAGTCCAGACTCGGCCCCCTGAACAATATGGCCCTCATTCTTCCCGATTCCCAGGACAAAGATTCCTTTTACAAGCAGATAGAATCCGCCATCGATTTCAGAAGCAGCGCCAAGATGACCGACGTTTCCGGCATCGACAGGGAAATCGATTCCGATATCCGGAAACTTTCGAAAATCGATGAAGCGGTATACGGCCCCATGCCGGTTCTCGACGTCGAACCTTACAGAATATACGCTCTCGGAAGAAGATTCGATCTTCTCGACGCGGAAAGCCGCAGAAAATACGACGGAATCATTTCAAAAACCCCCGCCGGCGTATTTTCCCAGAATTTCGAAACTCTCTCGGCGGGATACCGCGAAATGAAAGGATCCAATCTCAGACGCGTGGTTTTCGATTACCTCACGATCGAAAAACTGTATCCCTGGACGCTTTCCGTGAAAAACTGCCTTTCGGAAGAGGACATTGTCCGCATGGTCTCCGAAGCGAAAGACATCAGACAGAAAGAGGAAGAGCCGGCCAAAGGACTTCTCGGGAAACTGAAAAACAGGAGGGAAAACGCTTCGGAGCGCTCCGCCTTCTCCAGAAAATACCTCGTGAAAGGAAGCGATCCCTCCGGAATCATAGACTCTCCGGATCTGGACGACATGGCGGCGGTATACGAAAGATTCAGAATCACCGGCGAAGCCTTCAACGCTCTGGCAGAGGAAACCAGAGATTACGGAAGAGCGGTTTTCGGCGCGGCCGGAGGAAATTTCTCCGGATGCGATGCCGGAAACGAAGACGCTTACTACGCGGTCCTCTGCCGCCATCTCATGTACTTCGAAGCGTCCAACCCCGGACTCCACGGGCTGATGCAGTCCTTCGAATCCATCGCGGATTCCATCGAAGACCGCACATCGAAGAAAACTGCCGCCGTGCGCAGCAACATGGAATGCATTCTCAGGGAAAATCTCGCGGATCTCGGACCCAGCGAACAGGATATCCGTCTGGTGCTGGATAAAAAACAGAACCGCTACTCCGTAACCAAGTTCATAGAGCGCATCCCCCTGATGTCCGCATTCAAAGTCTGGCTCATGACTCCCAACTCGGTCTCCGACATACTTCCCCTGGCGGAAGGAATGTTCGATGTCGTGATCTTCGACGAAGCTTCGCAGATGTATCTGGAACGCAGCATCCCGTCCATATACCGCGGCAGGAAAGTCGTGATAGCCGGAGATCACAGGCAGCTCCGCCCTTCCAGCCTCGGATTTTCCCGCATAATTTACAGCGGAGACGGGGACGATATCGATGACGATACGGATACCGCTCTCGAACAGGAAAGCCTTCTGGATCTCGCCAGATTCCGTTACAGAAACTACGTGCTGAAATTCCATTACAGATCGAAATACGAAGAACTCATAGCGTTCTCCAACAGCGCGTTCTACAAGGGAGAACTGTTCATTTCTCCCAACATAGAATCGCCTTCGTCCCCGCCCATAGAATACCACAACGTCCGCGGAGTCTGGGAGAGCCAGCGCAATACCGCGGAAGCTGAAGCGATAGTCTCTTCGATCAAAGATATTCTCCGCAACCGCCGGGAGAACGAATCCGTCGGAGTGATTACATTCAACTCCGTCCAGAGAGACTGGATTATAGACCTGATCGAGAAGGAAAGGGTAAATGACCCGGATTTCGACCGTCTTATGATAAAAGAATCCTCCCGCAGCGATAACGGCGAAGATATGAGCATTTTCGTGAAAAACATTGAAAACGTCCAGGGCGAGGAGAGGGATATAATCATGTTCTCGGTAGGATACGCCAGAGGCCCCGACGGAAGGATGAACCAGCGTTTCGGATGGCTTAACCAGGCCGGCGGGGAAAACCGTCTGAATGTCGCCATAACCCGCGCCAGAAAGAAGATCCACATATTCGCGTCGCTGGAGCCTCCGGAGTTCGAAGCCGAAGCGACCAAAAACCCCGGCCCCAAGATACTGAAGCAGTATCTCGCTTACGCTAAAGCGATCAGCGAAAGAGACGAAACATCCGCGAAACTGATTTTGGAAAACGTTTCCGAATGCTCCGGAGTTCATGATGCTTCTTCCCGTTCCGCGGTGGAAGAGCTCGGGGCGTATCTTGCGCTCAGAGGATACAACCTGCGCTACAACGTGGGAATAAGCGGATACAACATCGATCTCGCCGTGTACGATGATGAGAAATTCATAATCGGAATCGAAGCGGACAGCAACATCTACCCGGCAATGCATTCGACCCGCGAGCGCGACATCCACCGCTCGCGCTATCTCAGCGGAAGAGGATGGAAAGTCTGCAGATTCTGGATAGCCGAGTACTGGAAGAACCGCGATGCCGAATTCGAAAGAATCCTGAGAAAAATAGAGGATACCGCCGCAATGGCAAACAATAATTAAGCAGACCGTACATAAACAAACCGGTGCAGAACAGAAAACAGTGATGATTATGGATATACTTGACCGCATAGAAAACATCAACGGCATCCAGCTGTCTATGGGAAGCCTGAGCGACTACCAGATAGACGAGAGCATAGGGAACAAAGGCCGCATAGGTTACGGCGGATTCAGCACCGTTTACGCTATGAGGCGCCGCGGAACCCTGTATGCGGTCAAGATACCCAACCAGGCCAATATAGGGGATCCGGAATCCAGCATCAAATTCAATCCGGACGAGAACTTCGTCAGGGCGTACATAAAGGAAGCCCGCATATGGGCTGCCGTAACCGCCGGCGCTCCGGGTTCCGCGGTCAGGCTCATCGATTTCGGGGTGGATCCGTTTCCGTGGATGGTTATGGAATACGCGGACGGCGGAAACTTCAAAGAAGCTATGGACAACGGGACCGCCACCCTCTGGGACGTTGCCGGGCTGCTGAGGTCCCTCCAGTCTATCCACGATCTGGACATAAACCATCTGGACATCAAGCCGGAGAACATCCTTTCGACAAAGGGCAAATGGAAGTTTTCCGACTTCGGCATGTCAAAAATGGTCGGGAGCGCTTCCGTATCCGTAGGAATCAAAGGATCCGGAATTTATCTGGCTCCCGAACAGTGCGGCGGACGCGGTAGCCAGAAGGATTTCACTACGGATCTGTGGCAGGTTGCGGTGATTGTATACCAGATGGTTACCGGCCGCCTTCCCTACGATTCCGATCCCACGGATCTCTCCTCTCTCGCCGTAGAAATCATAATGAACGGGCCGAGAATGGATCTCGTTCCTGAAAAATTCCGTCCGATCCTTTCCAAAGCCTTTAACAAGGATCATTCCCTCAGATTCAGTTCCGCCTCGAGTTTTGCCGAAGCGATAGAAGCGGTCATAGGGGAACCCGAAGTACGGAAAGCACCGAAACCGGTTCTCAGCGAAACTCCCGGACCTATGTTCGGGAAAGGGATGCAGTTTTTCAAAGGACTGGGGTCCGGACCGGATTACAAAGCGGCCCTGGATATGTTCTCTCTCGACGGATCCGTCCCTTCGGCCGTTATGTCGGCGATAATATTCCATGACGGCCACGGAGTACCGAAGGATACCCTGAGGGCGGCGATGATAATCCGCGAACTGGGAACCCTTCCGGAACCTGCGGACGGGGATATGAAATGGGCTTACGGATACATCTCGGAATCCGGTATCGGAAAACAGAAAAATGCTGAAGAGGCAGTGCGTTTCTACGAAGAATCGTGTTCTGACAATTCGTGTCTGGGACAGTTCGCGATGTATAAGCTGCGCAAAGACGAGGATTCCATGGTCGGGCTTCTAATGGCCGCAGAGCACGGATACGCGCCCGCATACCTCCCGGTGTACCGGTTGTACAAAGAAAGAGGCGAAAACGGAATCAGATATCTCATGAAATCCGCAGATTCCGGCGATCCGGACTCGGAACTCGAACTGGGAATGTGTTATGAAACCGGCGACGGGGTTCCTGTTTCCGGAAACGACGCGCTGATCTGGTACAAGAAATCCGCAGAACACGGAAACACGGAAGCTATGTACAGGCTGGGACTTCTGTACGAGTCCGGAACGGTCGCGGACGGATCCACGGAAGATTCCAGAGAATGGTTTGAAAAAGCCGCCGGGCAGGGCCACTCCGGAGCCGCTGCCAGACTGAACGGCTCCGAAGATGTATCCGGAGATGCCGGTACGGATGAAGATCCGGGCGCTCCTGACATTCAGTTCGGGTCTTTGAAATATAAGCAGATACCCGGCGGAGTGTGCGTTACAGGCACATACGGAGAACCGGAATCCGTTGAAATCCCAAGTTCTATCCCGACGGAAGAAGGAAATGTGAAAGTGATCTGCATCGGCAAAGGAGCATTCCGGAAATCAGGAAATCTTGCCGCAGTAAAGATTGCCGGCGGGATTTCCAGAATAGAAAGCGGCGCGTTCGCGAACTGCAAATCGCTGAAAACCGTGATTCTTCCGTCAGGACTTACGGAAATAAGAAGTAACGCGTTCAAAAACTGTATTTCTCTTACACATATCGAAATTCCGGAAGGAGTGAAAAATATCGATTATTCGGCGTTCTCGCACTGTTTTTCTTTAAAATCAATAGTCCTGCCTCAGTCTCTGGATTCGATCGGCAGATGGGCTTTTGAATATTGTTCGTCCCTGCAGACTCTATACTTCCCCGATTCTCTGGATTCGATAGGTTATTCTGCATTTATTTGTTGCAATAATCTGTGTTCGGTAAGCATTTCTAAGAAAACCAGGTACAATCACTCAGTTTTCCCGAGAAAAACGAAGATAACCGTGAGAAATCAGTGACTCCTTGCAAGCAGACGATTTCCGTGCGGGGTTATTCCCCGCTTTCTGATTTTTAATCACAGTCCCGCAGCGGTTTCCAGGGTTTTTTCGTAATCTCCGATGTAATTATCGTAATCGTACGAAAGAGCCTGTTTCAGCGCGGCTTTTCCCGTTTTAATGCGGAGTTCTTCGTCTCCGAGAAGCCTGTTGACGGCTTCTGCGATCGCCGCCGGCTGCGCGGGTTTCACCGTTATTCCCCCTGAACCGACCGTATCCGGAAGTCCGTTGACGTCCGTGCAGACGATCGGCCTTCCGTGAGACATCAGCTCCACCGCGGCCAGACCGAAGGATTCGAACAGGGACGGCATCACAAACAGTCTGCATCCGTCCATCAGGGTTCTCTTTTCTTCTTCGCTGACGAAACCTCTCATTTCGATCTTATTATCCAGTCCGAGCCTGCGTATCTGTCTTTTCAGTTTGTCGGATTCCGGGCCTTTTCCGCAGATTATCAGTTTAGAATCGATATTCTTCATCGCATCGACCAGATAATTCAGGCCCTTGGTCTTCACCAGCCTTCCGAGGGAGAGAATATAATCTCCCTCCGGAGCGGTGTTCGCGGGAGGTATTTCCGAAAGGCAGCAGGGAACCACCGAAGTTTTTTCCTCCGGGATCCCCAGAGATACGGTGTAATCGCGCACGTATCCGCTTACGCACACCACATGTGCAAACGAAGGAAGCACTTTCTTTATGAAGCGTTTATCATTTATCCAGGATATTTTCGCCTGCATTCCGATTCCTTCCCCCCACATGTTGTGCACCGTGAACACCTTCGGGCCCTTGTAAGCCGCGAGATCTTTGTTCCAGGAGGGCGCCCAGCGGTAGTTGTAATTCACTACATCCGCGTCCAGGCCGTTCAGGGTCTCCAGGACGTTTCCGGAATAAACGTACGGAGGATTGTAAATATTCAGGAATTTCGATTTCACGCGGACGATCCTGTATCCGGAATCCGAAACTTCCTCCTCCGGCGTGTCCGGGAGTCTGGATGTGAGTATAGTTACCTCATGGCCTCTCCCGGCCAGTTTCGCGGCGAGACCGTCCATGCGGCGCTCTATTCCTCCTTTGTACGGATAGAAGAAAGGATTGACATCGACGAATTTCATAATTAATCAAGACCTGTCTTTTTCTTGCGGAAGTACGAAGCTGCCATGCTTATTACGATAACCGCCAGAACGAAAGCGATAGTTACCTTCAGGGCCGTATCGCTGCTGAAGTAGCTGTAGAAGAAACTGCTGGCGGCAAGAACCGCTCCGTATTTGATCACGCATCCGATAACGATGTAGAATGCGCATTTCTTCGGATCCCAGGTGTCTATCACCGCAATGAACGCTCCCGCGAACGGGATCATCGGCGCTACGCGGTTGAGAAGCATCACCTTTTCGTCGCTGACCATCAGGAAGTTCACGTACTTGTCCATCACGTTCCCGATTTTTTTCGGTATCCGGATATGTTTGACGATATAATACAGCGAATAAATACCAGCCAGTTCCGCGGCGACAGCGGCTCCTATCAGCAGCATTCCGAACACCGGGGTGGGATTGTAAGCGTACCCCAGAATGAAGAACAGCTCCGGAAGCGCCGGGAATATGAGGGCATCGATCATGAATATGAGGAAGACGCAGAGAAGGACCCCAGCATCCCCGTAATCTCCCAATGCGTTGTATATCAGATCCGAAATGCTCATTTCTTCTTCTCCTTTATGAGTTCTTCATACAGTCCGATAAGCATTTCCGACACCTTTTCTTCGGAATTGTCCGTCGCGGTCTTCAGGGAATTTCTTCTGACTTCATCGGAAGCGTTCAATCCTCTGATAATCGCATCCCCGCAGTCGTCTTCTCCCTTGAAAAGGAATCCGTTCACTCCGTCCTGAATGATGTCATGGAAGGCCCTTGCGTCCAGACAGACGACGGGGATCCCGCAGGCCATGGCCTCCAGCACGGAGAGGCCCTGGGTTTCGAATCCGGAAGCGGAAACGAGGACGTCGGACGCCGCATATGCCGCGGATATCTCCGAATTATCGATATATCCGGTGAACACGACTCTGTCTGTCATTCCAAGCTCCTCCGTCAGGAGCTTGAGATCATTCATGCAGGGCCCGTCTCCGACTATGAGAAGGGCCGCATCAATGTCTTTTACGGAGCGGATAACCAGATCGATGTTCTTTTCATATGACAAGCGCCCCACCGACGCGACGATTTTGCCGGAAAGCCCGTATTTTCTGCGGAATTCCGAACCGTCGATCCCGGGGCGGAAGCGGGAAACGTCGGTCCCGGTGGGGATAACCTCTATCCTCTTCGGTCTGGAAAGGCCGAGCAGCTCGTTTTTTATGCCGGGAGAGGGGGCTATGACGCAGTCCGTCCTCTTCAGAACCGCGCGGATGTACTTCCATATCCATTTCTCGGCGGTTTCCTGTTTTATGCTTACCGGAAGATAGTACTTCAGAACGTCTCCGACCATCGTATGGAACGTCAGAACAACCGGAACCTTCAGAAGGCGGCCGTAAACCAGCCCCCGGATCGCCATCACGGCTATTCCGTGAACGTGGATTATATCGATTTTAAGGGATTCCAGTTTTCTGAGCGCCT
>JAEEKU010000024.1 GCA_016282555.1 Methanomassiliicoccaceae archaeon | reverse complement strand
CTTCTGCAGGCAGGATGCGGACGAATGGTGGTCCGATCTCGAAGGAATCCCGGTCGATTTCCTCAAAGCGGTCGCGATGGCGTCGCTGATTCTCGAGGACCGCTGGACCGAAACCGAGAAAATTCCTTCCGTGCCGTTCAGCCTCCTTTTCCATCAGACTATGGAATACATAAAATTCGGAACCGGAGCCAGATTCTCCGATCTCGTTTCGGACACCCTTTCCATGTATCCTTTCCGGAACATTTCCAAAGAGGATTACGCCGTCCTCGTGAAACACCTGATATCCAAAGGAATTCTCCTGAAATCTTCGGACGGAACCCTTCTGCTGACGGATCAGGGCGAAAGGATAGTCATGAACAGGGATTTCTGCTCCGTTTTCAACGTAAGGAAAGAGATCGAAGTAAAATTCGAGGGAAAACCCCTCGGAAGCATCCAGGAGTATCCGGAGACGGGAGACCTGATACTTCTGGCAGGAAAGATCTGGAGCGTGAAATCCGTGGATACCAGATCCCGTTCGGTGGAAGTCGCCGAGACCGACGGAAACGCGGACACCGTATGGAAGTCCGGAACTCCCGCGACGGACGACAGAATAATGCAGCGCATAAAAGAGATTCTGGAATCCGATCGCTCCTTCGGTTTTCTGGACGAAGATGCCGCCAAGGTCCTGGAATTCTGCAGGAACAGAGCCAGATCCTCGGGGATACTCGATGGGTATGTGAAAACGGAATACGGATTCAGAGTGTACCCGTGGGTGGGAACGGAAAGCTTCAAGACCCTCTGCAGAGCGTTCAGGATCATCTGCGGAAAAGTCTACGAGCGCCCGCCCTATTATGCGGATATCCGCACGGATCTGGGCTGGGACGACATCTGGGAGACCGTCGCCGGATACTCGGATGAGAAATTCGCTTTCGAACTCATGCGTCCCGAGGAAAGGCTGTTCTTCGGAAAATACGACAAGTACATTCCGGAGGAGCTTTTGTTCAAGTCGTTTTCGGCGGACGTCCTCGACTTTTCGTACAGAAAATATCTCGGCATCGATCGACCGTGAACTCCTCCCACATCGTCTTGTTGCCGTCGGCATCGGAAACGCGGTATCTGAACGGATAGCTGGGAATCAGATCGAGCGTGACGTACCCCCTCCCCTCCTCCGGATAGAATTCTCCTAGAACTATAGTCTCTCCCGAGATGACGGCGGCGACTTCTACCGAAGCTCCGGCATCTCTGTCGCGTAAGACTATCATCGCGCGGCCTTTCTCCGTAAGGCAGGCGGCCGCTCCGGTCCTCTTACCCCACTCCGCTTTTTTCGGCCTTCCGGAAAAAAACAGAACAATATCCTCGGAGGACGGATTGCAGTTGGCGCAGAAATCGAAGAACTCTCTGGCGTCTTCGGGAACAGAAGCGGGATTCTCCTGATACGCGCCGAGATATTTGTAGAGAGTCGGCCTGGAAATACCTAATTTTCCGGAGATATAGGATATAGACGAGACGTTTTTTATTATCTCCGAGACGTTTTCTGACATACGGGAATAATCGGCGCGGAATTATTTAAACATTACACTTTTTGTAAATATTACGGCAATGAGTTTACAAATAATATAAACTCTTTATACCAGATTGCTATATGTTAAAACATGGAGCCGGTTCCGAAGGCCACTAAGCTGATGCACATCTCCGATCTCCATCTGGGAAAAAATCTGCACGGTTATTCGCTTCTGGAAGATCAGAAATACATTCTGAACGAGATTCTGGATGCGATAAAAACCGAAAAACCGGATGCGTTGATCATCGCGGGAGACGTTTACGATAAAAGCATACCCAGAGAAGACGCGGTTTCCCTGTTCAGCGATTTTCTCGATTCCGCGGAAAAGGAATGCGATATTTTCATCATATCGGGAAACCACGATTCCGGCAGGAGACTGGATTTCTGCAGCGGCATACTCGGACGCAGCAGAATATTCATTTCCGGAACCTTCGGCGGAAAGATGGACTGCATAAGTCTTGAAGACGGATACGGAAAACTGAACATATTCATGCTCCCCTATGTGAAACCGTCCGCGGTCAGGCCGTTTTTCGATGGTAGCACTATAGTGAATCCGGATGACGCGCTTTCCCTGATCATAGAAGCGAGCGGCGTCAGACCGGAAGAGAGAAACGTTCTGATCGCCCACCAGTTCTTCCTCGATTCCGAAATTCTTCCGGTCCAGTGCGAATCCGAAACGTCGAGAGCATCGGTCGGAGGCCTGGACTGCATGTCGTCGAAACTGCTGGATGCTTTCGATTATGCCGCTCTCGGGCATATACACTCCCCGCAGAGCATAGGAAGGGAAACGGTGAGATACTGCGGCTCCCCTCTCAAATACTCCTTATCGGAATGCGGAAACGATAAAAGTATCACTATAGTGGAACTTCACGAAAAGAACAGAACGGAGATCAGAACCGTTCCTTTAAAGCCGCTGAGAGACGTGGCCGCAGTGATAGGAACTTTCAATGAGATACTAGAAACTGCAAAGAACAGCCCTTGGCTGAAAGAATGCTACGTGGGAGTTATCCTGACGGAGCATGTGTCCGATCCCGATGTGAAACTGAAGGAGCTGTTCGATTATATCCTGAGCATAGAATTCAGGATCCCTTCGGAGGAGAGAGCCGCCGGAGAGATCTCCCTGGACGACGTCCGCGAAAAAGACTCCATGACCCTGTTCAGGGAATTTTTCAGCAAATATGCGGGCAGAGAGCTTTCGGATTACCAGCAGAGCATACTTCTCGATATAATCTCGGAGGAGGAAAAATGAGGCCGATCCTTCTGGAAATGGAGGCGTTCGGGCCGTACTGCGACCGGACGGTCATCGATTTCGAAAGCATAGGAAGCGGACTCTTCCTGGTAACCGGAGAGACGGGCGCGGGAAAGACTATGATCTTCGACGCGATGACCTACGCTCTGTTCGGAGAAACCAGCGGAGACAGAAGAAGCTCCGACTCCCTCAAAAGCGATTTTACCGATAAAAAACCCAGAGTCAGGCTGGAGTTCATACATGATAACGCCACATATATGGTGATAAGAGAGCCTCCGTACAGCACCGTAACCAGATCCGGAAGCGTCAGGAAAATACCGCCCTCCGCCGAACTGTACCGCAACGGAGAGAATATATCTTCCAAAAACAGCGACGTGAACCGGATAATCGAGGATGTCCTCGGCATAGATGCAAAACAGTGGAGCCAGATCTCCATGATCGCCCAGGGAGAATTCGTAAAACTTCTCGATTCCAGCAGCAAGGATCGTTCCGAGATTCTGGGAAAACTCTTCGATACGGATAAATTCACCATGATAAAAACCCGGTTAGAGGATCTGTCCTCAGAGAAATACGGCAGATATCTCGAAGAGAAGAAATCCGCGGAGAGAATCATTGAAAGCATACAGTGGACGGAGGCGCCGCCGGAGCAGGATCCGGAAAAGATACTGGCTCTGCTGAAAGATCAGAACAGGAACGACAGAGAATGCTGCGACAGCCTGAAGGAACTGATCGAATCCGCCGAAAAAGAGAGAACCGGAAGCATCGAATCGTTAAAAATCGCCGAGACGGTTCTGGAGGATTTCAGAGAACTGCGCGATGCAGAATCGAAAGCGGAAATCTTCAAAGAAAAACAGCAAGAGATCGATTCCGCGATAGGGCTGAAGGAGCTGGCGGTAAAATCGGCGAGGG
>JAEEKU010000023.1 GCA_016282555.1 Methanomassiliicoccaceae archaeon | reverse complement strand
TCACGATGACTCTGCGCGCGGGGAGGTTGATTCCCGCGGCCAGAGTGGGCGTCGCAACGATGCATTTTATCCTTCCGGAGCGGAAATTTTCTTCTATGAAGCGTCTCTGCCTGTAAGTCAGCCCGGCGTTGTGAAAGGCTATTCCGCACTTCACGCATTCGGAAAGTTTTCTTCCGGAGGCCGTGGATTCGGATTCGCCCTCGAGGATGTACGCTTCCTCCTCCGTGAGATTTTTCCCCGCCAGCGCAGAGAGAGGTCTGGAGAATTTTACGGCGAGAGCTTCGGTGGAGCGTCTGCTGTTGACGAAAATGATGCACTGTCCGCCGTCGTTCACGGTCTGCTCCACCAGGCCCCAGATGTCGTCCCCGGTTTTGCATCCGACTTCTCTTTCGGATCCGTCTCCGAAAGTAATTTTCTTGTCGAAATAAACGCCCTCTTTGAGAGGAATGGGCCTCCAGTCGCTTCTGACGAGCTCCGCCTCCAGCCAGAGGGAGAGATCGACGGAATTGGAGATAGTCGCAGAAAGGGCGATGATCTGCATATCCCTGTTTCTGCGTTTGAGTTTGGTAAGAGCCACCTCGAGAGTCGGACCCCTGTTCGGATCGTGTATTATGTGGATCTCGTCCGCGATGGTCAGGCCTATTCCGGACAGCCATTCGCTGCCGTGGCGTATCATCGAATCGACTTTTTCCGATGTCGCTATGACGACGTTGGCGTCTTTGATCCCGCGGTCTTCTGTATCCAGATCTCCGGAGCTCAGATGAGTTTTTATGCCGAGAGACGAAAACTTATCGAAATCATCCTTTTTTTCCGAGGCGAGAGCTTTCAGGGGAACGATATACAGGACTTTCTTTCCGTCCACGCAGACTGTTTTAAGTGCCGGGATGTAACCTATCAGCGATTTTCCGCTGGCAGTCGGTATCGCGGTAACGAGGTTCCTGCCTTTGAGGGCTAGAGGGACGGCTTCTGCCTGAGGAGGATGGAGTTCGAAATAGCCTTCCGAATTCAAAGCTTCGGTTATGCTGTCCGGAAGTCCGAGCTCATCGACTCTCATCGCCGCGGCTATGCGTTCTCTGTATAGATAACCCACAGATGCAACGTTTCGTACGAAGCATTCCTCCGGGGTTCCGGGACGAGGTCCGCAATCCAATCACTTTATAATCATAGTGATATACGCCCGGATATGAAGAACCGGACCGTCCTACTCTCGGCGATCGCTGTCGCCGCGATGCTTGCTTTCCCGATTCAGTATTCGGAGGCGTCTTCCGGCTGGACCGTCTACAGTTCGCAATTGGATGAAAACGGTTCGGCCGTCTACAGTTCTCTGGGTTCCGCCGGCACGGGTTATTCCGACACGATACATCTGGATGTCCCGCTTCCGGTGAAAGTGTTATATCCTTCGGAGCAGGAAGCGAAAAAAACCGTTCTGGACTCTGTGAACGACGCGCTTGCTGCCAAATATCTCGACGATCCGATGTTCATATGGCTCTGGGATTATCCTATTAAAGACATCAGCGCCGATACTGTGGTCGAGACCGTAACCGCCGGGGAATCCGGGACGTATTACTTCGTTTCGTCCGTTTCTTTCGATTTATCCGTTCCGGAGAGATTCGCCGGAAAAACGGAATCCGTTATGAAAGAGATAGAGAATTCCGGAAAAACGTTCACCGGATCGGAATCATCCGTTTCCAAATCTATTGTCAGTTACTTGTCGAACGTTAAAGTCAGGGAGGATTCCGAAGGCACCGTAAGCTGTATTTACGACGCGCTCTGCGAGAAGAGCTCGTCTTATCCGGGTATCGCTGCCGCTTTCAATTACCTCGCATCTTCCGGCGGCCTGAAGTCAGTCACCGTATGCGGAAACTATTACTCCCAGGATAAATCAGAAGTCCGTTACTGGAACGCTGTTTCGGTAAACGGAATGACCTACGCTTCGGATGCGGCCGGGGGTCTATCCGCATGCGGGCTTCTCAGCGACGTTCCCGGCGGAATATTCTCCTCAGTTTACGGAGCGGATCTCGATGTCATGAAGGAGAACGGGCTGTCCGCCCCGGAGCTGGAGAGGGAGGGCTTCCAGTATCCCGACGATACTCCGTTTCTGGAAAAGTACGGCGCATACATTATCCTGCTGATAATTTCCGCTGTTTTAGTCATAGCGATGTTCAAAGCAGTCAGGGACGGAAGCGTCTGAGACGATATCATTTTATATAAGAACAAACAGTTAGAAAGGGGTCAGAAACTTATGAACAAAAAAGACGTTAAAAGGTCGGAACTCTCCGTTGAGAAGTGGGCGGAGCAGCAGACCTTTGCCTCCACCGACGAGATCCAGGTTCCGGCGAACATGGCGGATCGCGTTATCGGACAGGACGAGGCTGTCGAGGTTATGCGCAAGGCCGCTTCCCAGAAAAGGCATGTGATGCTGATCGGGGAGCCCGGTACCGGAAAGTCCATGCTTGCCAATTCGATGGTCGAGGAGCTGTCTCCCGAGGATCTTCAGGATATCGTTTCTTACCACAATCCGGAGGACTTCAACGAGCCGAGGATCAGGGTATTTCCCGCCGGGAGGGGGAAAGCCATCGTGGCAGAACAGAAAGCGGAAGCGGCCGCCAGAAGGAACCAGTCCAACACGCTGTGGGTATACGCCTGCATGGCCCTGATCGTGCTGGGACTGGTCGGCGCGCTGATATTCGGCAATTTCACCATCGCGCTTATAGCGATGCTCGGCGCGTTCATCATAATAATGCTGTTCAGGACGCCTCTTCAGCAGAGGAACGAAAGCACGATCGTCCCGAAACTTCTCGTCGGCCACGATCCCGGCGAAACGCCTCCGTTCGTCGATGCCACAGGAACTCATGCCGGAGCCCTTCTGGGGGACGTAAGACACGATCCGTATCAGTCCGGAGGACTGGAGACCCCGTCTCATGACAGGATCGAAGCCGGCGCTATTCACAAAGCGAACAAGGGAGTTCTTTACATTGACGAGATAAACGTTCTCAGAATAGAGTCCCAGCAGGCTCTTCTCACCGCCATGCAGGAGAAGCAGATGAGCATAACCGGGCAGTCCGAGAGATCTTCCGGAGCTCTCGTGAAATCGGAGCCGGTTCCCTGCGACTTCATTCTCGTCTGCGCCGGAAACCTCGACGCCATTCAGGGCATGCATCCCGCCCTCAGATCCAGGATAAGAGGCTACGGATACGAGGTGTACATGCGCAGCACCATGCACGACACGGACGAAAACCGCTCCAATATCGCGCGTTTCATCGCGCAGGAAGTCAAAAAGGACGGTAAAATCCCGCCCTTCGACAAGTACGCCGTCGGAGAGATAGTGAGAGAAGCACAGCGCCGCTCCGGAAAGAAAGGGGAACTCACACTGAGGATGAGAGAGCTCGGCGGACTTATCCGCGTCTCCGGAGATATAGCGTTCCAGAGAGGCTCCGATATCGTCACTTCCGCTGACGTCAGCACCGCCAGGAGAACCGCCCGCAGCATCGAGCAGCAGATAGCGGACCGGTATATCGAGTCCAGCGCCGCCTACTCTCTCTTCAGAACCGAAGGCAGCGAAGTGGGCATGATCAACGGCCTCGCGGCGCTGAACGCGAGCTCCAACATGGCGGAGTATTCCGGGATAGTCCTGCCCATAGTGGCC
>JAEEKU010000022.1 GCA_016282555.1 Methanomassiliicoccaceae archaeon | reverse complement strand
TTCTTAGCAGGCATTTTCCTTTCTCCCGTTTACGAGCTCGTCCCAGCTGCCAGGATCGGTCTTCACTCTGGGACGGAGTATCATAAGATGTTTGTCTCCGTTTTCGTCGACTTCGATTTTGGAAAAAACGCGATAGACGTCGTACAGCATTTCCTCGGTGAAAGCTTCGCTGGCGGACGTATCGCAGTAGACGCTGCCCTTGTTCAGGACGACGACTCTGTCGGAATACTTCAGCGCTACATCCAGATGATGAAGCGTCACTATAGTGGTGCAGTTTTTTTCTCTGGTGACTTTTTTGATGAAATTCACGAGCGTGAACTGGTTGAAGAGATCCAGCGCGCTGGTGGGCTCGTCCAGAATCAGCACGTCGGGCTCTTTCACCAGCGCCTGAGCGATAAACGCCAGCTGTCTCTGGCCTCCGCTTATTTCGGATATGTTCTTCCCGGCGAGATCCCGTATCCCCACCAGCTCCAGCACTTCGTTGACTTTGCTGATGTCCTCGTCGGAGACGCGGAATCCCAGTCTGCTCACGAGACCCAGCATGACGACCTCGAAGACCGAAAGGCTTACGGGGCAGTCCGTGTCCTGCTCCATGTAGCTCATCTTCTGTATCATTTCTTCGCGGGAAAGCTCGCGCCCGTCGAACAGCACCCTGCCCTGGCGCGAAAGCAGATTGGATATGCATTTGAGAAGCGTGGTTTTGCCCGTCCCGTTCGGACCGACTATGGCCGTTATCTCTCCGGGCATGGCTGTGAACGATATATCCCTGAGAATCTCCGGATCGGGGCCGCCGTATCCGAATTTCAGATGCTCTATCTGTACTTTCGTGCTCATACGATCGCCTTCTTTTTCCTCAGAAGCAGGGAGAAGTAGAACGGCAGCCCGATTATGGCGGTGATGATCCCTATGGGATAGACTATTCCGACGGATATCGTCTTGCTGAGGATATCCGCGAATTCGAGAATGCATGCTCCGAGCAGCGCGGACGTGAGAAGGAGATAGCGCTGATCCTCCCCGACTATCATGCGGGAGATATGAGGCGCTACTATCCCGATGAAACCTATAGCCCCCACGAAGGAGACGGTTCCGGCGGTAAGAACGGAGATCAGCACGAACATATTCCTCCGGAGCTTCGAAACATCGATTCCGAGAGAGCGCGCTTTGTTGTCCCCGAGCCTCATAGCCGTGAGAAGCCAGGCTTTCCTGTACAGGATTATGAACGAGATCAGGAACAGGCCTGCGATCAGCCCGTCGATCTGCCACGTGGCTTTTTCAAGGCTCCCCATAGTCCAGAAGGTGATGTTGCGGAGCGTCTCCGAATCGATGAAATACTGCAGCATGGACTGCAGAGCGCTGAACAGCTGGACGATGCCGACTCCGGCCAGAATCAGAATGGTCGCGTTGAAGCTCTGCCTTTTCGCTATCAGGAATATGAAAAGGCATATGATCATCGAGAAGCAGAACGCGGACAGGGGAACCGCCAGCACCCCTATCGATAAGGCCGATGCGCCGAACGCTATCGCTATGGCCGCCCCCAGCGACGCTCCCGACGAAATACCCAGCGTGTACGGGCTGGCCAGAGGGTTGTTGAGCATCGTCTGCATCACGGCTCCGGCGAAACCGAACGTCGCTCCGCACAGGATGCCTATGACTGCTATGGGCGCCTGTATGTTCCTGATTATCCTTACGTTGATATCGGTTGCTCTGTCCGGCGTGAATATGGCTTTGAAAAACTGATCCAAAGACATGTAGTTGTATGTAGTGCAGTAAAGATCGAGAAACACCGAAACTACCGCGATAACGGCTAACGCCGCCGCAAACATGTACTTTCTGTGAACGGATTTGCGGTAATCGTAACCCGCGTCCGGTTTTTCTCCGGCTGAAGATCCAGCATCCATTGACGGCCTCCGGTCTTGATAAGAAAAGGCGGCTCCGGGGCCGCCTGAAGTTTATCAAACCTTATCGGTTATGTAGGTGTACCAGGATCCGTTGAGCTTCAGTTTGCTGGGCATATATTTGTTCCAGAAATCCTGAAGATCTTTTTCGGGATCCAGATCGCCGTATTCGTCGGGCCACACGATCTTCGCGATGGCCTCCACGGATGCGAAGTCGCAGACGTTGCGGGCAAGCGAATGGCATACGGCGATAACGTTTCCGTCCTTGTACGCCTGGATATTCTCGTACCCCGCCCTGATTCCGCTGGTCTGGGTAAAGGTCTCTTTGAGAGCCTCCAGAGACTGGGCTTTGGTCACTCCGTCTCCGGTGGGAATTCTGGCGGAGGACCCGTTGCATGCGCCGATCATTCCTACGATCTTATCGGCGTTGGCGAGAATGTGGGTCTGGGTGTACGTGGGGTACTTTCCGGGATCGCTTCCGTCCTCGAGAGGAAGGGCCTGGCCTCCGATGTTGTAGACTATTCCGCCCCACTGGACGGTGTTGCCGTAACTGTTGTTCATCTTGTCGAACAGGAATCCTCCGTTCTCTCCGTAGATGATCGGCCTAACTCCGCCGTTTTTGGCGACCAGAGATGCCGCCTTGTTGTAAATTGCCGAGGTCTTCGATTTGTTCATGTCGGGGATGACCTTCGCTTTCTCGGGAACGCCGTAGATGTATCCGATGGTCATGATGCTGGTATAGATTCTGTCGGGATCCTCGCTCTGGAAGTCCAGATAGAACGTGGGGATGCCCGCGGTTTTCAGCTGGGGGGCGACGGTGTCGGTCTCGTGGGTTTCCCATGCGTGGATGTAAACCTCTGCTCCGGATGCGAGAATCGCGGTGGAACTGGTTCCGTCGATGGCGGGAAGAGCTTTCAGTTCGGGCATTCTGTCCAGAAACCAGCTGTATCCGGAGGTTTGGAGGCTCTCTTTATCGATTGCCGAGAGGTATTTGGTTACATTGTCTCCGAACAGAGCCATCATCGTCATCAGCGGTCCGCCGTAAGCGGAATAGATGGCCGCATCCGGTCCGAAAGTGTGATCGAATGTGTAAGTGGTGCCGGAACAGTCTTTGAAAGTGTACGGTTCGCATTTCAGGGAAGCGACCTTGCCAGTATCTTTGTACACCCAGAGTCCGGTGCTGTCCTTCTCGATTTCCTTCCCCGTGTACGACATCGGATTGTCGGAAGGAGTATTCGGGGAATTGTCAGACTGCGTCAGGAAATAAACTGCGGCAGCGGCGGCTATGATAATGATCACCGCTGCGACAATTGCGATAATACCTTTCTGCTCTATGTTGTCACCAACCTTCCAAATTATTCATCGTTTGGATATATCATCTAAAAAAAGGCACTATAAAAAAATTACCAAAATGAACCGTTGAACTAATCGGAAAAACCGAAATAAAGTATCTTATTACAATAATTTTTTACAAATAGGATAATATATTTATAATATTATAATCGGGTAAAATTTTTAAAATCTGCGGAATAATGGATACGCAATCTAGAATGTCCCGGAACAGACAACAGAAAAAAAGCATAAAACCGGCGGAATCGTAAGAAAAAGCGCGATTCTGCCGTCCTCCCGCAGGATGAACGTACCGCGGAACAGATACCACAAAATACCGCGGGCTCCGTCCGGAACCTTCGATACCATGAACCCGGATGCCGGAACCGCCGCCGAAAACGAACTGTTCGCGCAGGCGACGGAAAAACTGGACCTGTATATCCGCCTCTGCATCGGGGGAGATCGGCGGGACGAAGCGAAGAAATTCCTCTCGGACGGAGTCTACGCGCGCTCCGCGCTGAAGGAATTTACGGAGCAGGCGTTCCTGAAATACCTGAGAACGTACAGCAACAGCCCGGAGATCGATATGGAGAGAATATACGGAAAGCTTTCCGCGAGACTCTCGGGAAAAGCAGAGGTCGTGAGAGTCACAGGCTGTTTCGATCAGATCCGCATCGCCGCGGACCCGGACGTCTCGATCGTTCTGAGCCTGTACTGTCTGCCCGGACACATAGAAGTCACCGTCGAGGGGCCGGACGACGACTCTGAATGGAAATACCCTGTGGCCGAATATCTCTCCGACGATTTCACGCTCGGACTTCTGGATCAGAACATCGATGATCCGTTCGCGCTCACCGAAGAGCATCTGGATGAATTCTGCGATATCATCCTGTACCTGCCCGAAGCCCTGAAGCGCATAAGAAAAACGGCGGAAGACAGAGCCGCGGAACTCTCCGTAAAATACGATCTGCTGTAAAAAAAAGTAAGATCCGGGGCATTCCCCGGGGTTTCAGGTGTACGAGATGCTCATCGTTCCCGTCGCTTTGCCGAAGAATATTGTGTCCGGAATGATCACCTGCGTGCTGACGGCCAGATTGCTGCCGCTGGTGCTTCCGTTCTCGCCGGCCGCGTTCGACCAGCTTCCGCCGTAGGTGATGTTGTGCCTCATCCCGTCGATGGTGGAAACGTTCAGAGTCGCGTCGCGGGGGAAAGTGACCGTGTCCTGGTTCTTAATCTCCTGGTCTCCCCACATTACCTTCACTTTCGTTTCGTCTATGGTGAATTTCAGTTCTATCGGAGACAGGCTGTTGGGCTGTCCCCCGTCCTTGCCGTTGTCTCCGTGAACGATCATCGTGAATGCCAGCACCGCGACGATGGCGACGGCCGCGACCGTGAGGATGGCGATTTTTTCTTTGTCCATGTCCAGACCTCTTTGTGCAATCGTCCGGACAGTTTAATATACTGTTGCCGCCGGCTCATGCATCCCGGTAACCGGCAGTCTTCCCGGGAACCGAATCCGTTATTATCTGACGGGTAATCACAGGATCCATGCACATAGTCCAGCCCGGAATGGAAATCGACGTACTCAAGGAAAACGGGAAGATCGCCGCCGAGAATTACCGCCTTATGAAGAGCCGCGGAATAAAATCCGTGGATTTCATGGGCTCCATCGGCGCCGGAAAAACCGCGCTGATCATAAAACTGGCGGAAAAGCTCAAAGCCAGAGGGGTGCGCGTATGCGCCATCGCGGGAGACGTGACCGGAGCGGACGACTACGGAAGATTCAGCAGAGCGGGGCTGGAAGCCGTCAACTGCAACACCGGCCACGAGTGCCACCTGGACGCCAATCTGGTAAGGAAAACTCTTTCCAAAATGGATCTTGATGCATACGATGTGATTTTCATCGAAAACGTGGGGAACCTCGTCTGCCCGGCGGATTTCCCCCTGGGCACGGATTACAGGGTCGTCGTCGTTTCCACCACCGAAGGAGACGATATGGTCCGCAAGCACCACGACATCTTCCTGCATTCGGACATTGCGATCCTGAACAAAATCGACATCGCCGATGCGGTCGACGTCAATCCGGAAGTCATTCTGGAAGATTACAAAAGGCTTACCGGAGGAAACAAGAAAATGATTACGTGCAGCGTAAAGAAAGAAACGGGACTGGACGAGATCCTCTCCGCGCTGAAACTCTGAGGGATAAAAATGAAAATACTGACTGTCGGCGGAGGCGGAAGAGAGCACGCGGCCGTAGAGGCGCTCTACAGATCCGGCGCGGAGATTTACTCCGTAATGAAGAACTTCAATCCGGGAATAGCCAAGAGATCGGAAAAATACCTGCTTTGCAGCGAGAAGGACTGCGAAAAGATCTGCGCGTTTGCGGCGGAGAACGGAGTGCGGTACGCCTTTATAGGCCCGGAGGCCCCTCTGGAAGCCGGACTCGTCGATGAACTCGAAAAAGCGGGAGTGAAATGCGCCTCCCCTTCCAAAGCTGCGGCGAGGATCGAGACGTCCAAAACCTTCATGAGAGAGCTCGTGAAAAAATACGGGATAAAAGGGAATCTGGATTTCGCGCACTTCGACAACGCCGCGGACGCGGAGAAGTACCTCGGAACGATAGATCACGAGATCGTCGTCAAACCCGTGGGGCTCACCGGCGGAAAGGGCGTGAAGGTCCAGGGAGAGCACCTCCTGTCCTTCGAGGACACGATGGAATACATCAACGAAATCTTCAACTACAACATCGGCGGCGCCGGAGTCATTCTGGAAGAGAGAGCTGTCGGAGAAGAATTCACCCAGATGGTTTTCGTCGACGGCAAGCGCATAGTCCCGATGCCTCTGGTCCAGGATCACAAAAGAGCATACGAGGGAGACGTCGGGCCTAACACCGGCGGAATGGGCTCGTACACCGACGGAAACCATCTGCTTCCCTTCGTCACTGAAAACGAAAGAAAAGAAGCGGTATCCATCATCCAGGATATCGTGGACGCCATGGCGGAAGAGGGATGCCCCTACCGCGGGACCATGTACGGCCAGTTCATGCTTACAGTTTCCGGCCCGAAAATCATCGAGATAAACGCGAGATTCGGGGATCCGGAGGCGATGAACGTCCTCACCCTGCTGGAGACCGGCTTCGCGGACATATGCAGGATGATGGCGGACGGAAATCTCGAGGGAGAAATAAAATTCGCGAAGAAGGCGACCGTGTGCAAATACGTCGTGCCCAAAGGATACGGGGTGAAATCGGAGCCCGGGCACAGGATCGACGTCGATGAAGAGTCCGTAAAAAAATGCGGCGCGGCGGTATATTACGCCAACGTGGACATGAAGGACGGCGTCCTGGTCACGGGAACGTCCAGATCCGTCGGGGTGGTGGGCGTGGCCGACACCATCGAAGAGGCCGAATCAAACTGCGAGAAGGCTCTGAAATTCGTGAAATGCGATGCAGTGTTCGTGAGGCACGACATAGGCACCCGCGCCCTCGTGCGGAAGAGAGTGGACCACATGAATTCCCTGCGCTCCGCATGAAACGCTTCGCCGTCAAAATAGCGTATCTGGGATCCCTGTTCTCCGGATCCCAGGCGCAGCCCGGCCTGTACACCGTGGAATCCGCGGTCAGGCGGGATCTCGGCCTGGTTCTGAAGACGGAGGATCCGGATCTTAAATTCTCGAGCCGTACCGACAAGGGAGTGAACTCCTTAGGCAACACTATAGTCTTCTACTCCCCGATGGAAGACGGAAACGTCCTTCTCAAAGCTTTGAATTCCGTTTCGGAATCGGTTTTTTACAGGTCCTGGTGCGAGGTCGGCGAGGATTTCAACGTGAGATACGCTTCGCGCCGCATTTACCAGTACGTCCTGTTCGGGGAATTCGATATGCGGATTATCGGGGAATGCTGCAGGCTTTTCGAGGGCTCCCATGATTTCTCCTCGTTCTGCCATGCGGACGGAAGATCCACTGCCGTCACGATAGACAGGATCTCCTGCATCGAAAAAAGTAAGACTATAGTCTTAGAATTCGAGGCCAGATATTATCTTTGGAATATGATCCGCAGGATCTCCGCCGCTATCGGTTCCGCCGGATCCGGAAAAACGGACATAACGGAGATCGCGGCCGCTCTGGAAGGAAAAAGAATAAGCTTCGGAACCGGACGCCCGGACGCCCTCACGCTCATAGACGTCCAGTACGACTTTCTGGA
>JAEEKU010000021.1 GCA_016282555.1 Methanomassiliicoccaceae archaeon | reverse complement strand
CGCTTCCTCCAGCTCTTCCGGGGTAAGCACGTCCGGATTTTCGTAGAATCCCTTGACCATGTGGTCCGCCCTGTAGGGGGCTCCGCACTCTTTGCAGTAGGTTATGTAATCCGCGAAGTTCTCGACGTGCCCGGAAGCGGCCAGAACCTCTTTGGGGCACACGGTCTCGGAATCGATCTCGACGAATCCCTCGCGCCCCTTGTATATCGATCTCCACACGTCGACGATGTTGTTCTTCAGAGCGAATCCCAGAGGCCCGTAGTCGTACATTCCGGCTACTCCCCCGTAAAGCTCGAAGGAAGGCCAGATGAATCCTCTGCGCCGGCAGAGGGACATCAGATCGTTTCCGCTGCCGTCATTCATTTGAATTACCTATCGCGCAGAGGACATCGACGTCGTAAACCATGCCGATGAGTTCGTCTTTCGTTCCGCGTACCGGAATCTGTCCGAAATCGCGGGAAAGCATGATTCTGGCTACTTCGGCGACATTCGTCTTCTTGAACACGGTCGTCGGATTCCTGATCATGAATTCCGAGACCTTCCTGTCATCGAAGTAATCCTCGCTGACGGAATAGAACAGGGGAAGAACGTTCCTGTATCCGGCGTAATCCCCTATATCGATGCCCAGGGATTTCAGGGTCTCGGGATCCTTCATCTGATCGCTGAAAAGGTCGCGGTCCGTCAGTATTCCTACGAGTCTCCCGCGGGCATCCAGAACCGGAACCGCGGAGACGTCGCTGATCCTCATGGCCGCCACCGTATACGACAGAGGCTCGTCCTCGTAAGCCGTGACGCACACGCTTCTGATGACGTCTTCGGCTTTCAGGTTCGTAACGGTATCCTTCATTACGCGGAGGAGATCGGTGGGGGTGACAATCCCGACGAGTCTGGAGCCTTCCACGACGGGCAGCCTGTGGATTCTCTGTTTGTAGAATATGTCGGCCGCATCCTCCACGGTCTTGTCCGAGGATATGGTGATGATCTTCTTCCTCATGATGAGAGACAGCTGATCCTCCTCGAAATTGCGGAAAATGTCTTTTCTGGAAACGATTCCGACGAGGTTTCCGTCCTGGGATCTCACGACGGGCAGTCCGGTGAGCCCGTTCCTGACCATCAGGTTGATCGCGCTGTTTCTCGAACCGGGGACCTCGGCCACTATGGGTGCCGGAGTCATTATGTCCGCCACTGTTTTGCCGATCAAATCAATTCCCCGCAGTGTTCGCTCTTACGACGAGCACGGGACAGGACGACGCCCTGACCACCCTTTCGGCCACGCTTCCCATCAGGAGTTTAGACATCCCCGTTCTTCCCAGGGTTCCCATTATGATCAGATCGTATTTCGAGGACTCGTCGAGGATGACTTTGACGGGAGATCCCTCCTTGACGGAAATATCGACCGGGACGCCGGCCGCTTCGGCCTTTACGCGGACGGAATCGACGGCTTCCTTTCCTTCCGCAGCCAGGGAATCGTACACGTTCCTGACGGCGGTATCCATGGGCATGTTCGCGATCATTGTCTGATCCAGAACGTACAGGGCGGTTATCTTTCCGTTTATCTTCTTTGCAAATTCCACCGCTGCCTCTATCGCCGTTTCCGTGTATTCGCTTCCGTCGGTAGGCACGAGGATGTTTTTAAACTCCATTTCGATCACTTCTGTTCTGCGGTTTCAGAGATATCCCGTGAGAACTGCGGCAGAATATGTTCCCGGGAAGGGGTTCCCCCTCGAACGGCACTGCCATCACGCGTCTCTGTATGCTGTGGCTTATTCTGATTTTGTGATTTAATATCTTGCCATTAAGGGCGGTGAAAACGCCGAAAACCTGACCCGGATCGCAGTTTTGCTTCTTGATGATATCCATGAGCAGAGACGCCTCCGAAGCCAGATCCGGGGCTCTGAGCATTCCGTTATCCGTTCCGAGGGCTACGGAGGCTCCGCACGAGAACATTTCCGCCAGCGGGGGCGTTTTTCCGAAATAGGCGTTGGAACCCGGGCAGACCGCTATAGGGACATCCGAATCGGCGCATTCCGCGATATCGGATTTCTCCGCTTCGCACATGTGGACGACGAAAGCCGGATCGAGGGAGAGGACGCGGCCGATATCCTCTCTGATTCTCTCGCTGGCGTGGATCGCGAGAACGGAATGCTTCGAGCGGACGAAATCGGCGATGTCGTCGAGGTACCTTCCGGGAACGTCGGAGATGCTGGACAGACCGATTCCGTCGGCGTATTCCAGTATTTTTTCCATTTCTTCCGGATCGAATTCAGGGGATGCCGGGCGCCCGAGAATTATTGCTTCCGGAGCGTTCTCCCTGAGAAGCCTGCATCCTTCGGCGCCGTTCTCCCTGAAATCTATGAAAGATACGCTTCCCGACGACAGCGATATCCTGCGGAACTCCCTCATTGAAGATCCGATGATCCCGGCGGAAGTATCGCGCAGGTATCTGTGCTTCAGGCCGTCCGGGGGGGCGACCAGCTCCTCCAGGGGCAGGCCCGGGGGAATTTTCATTCTGAAATCAGCGCAGTGGGTATGGGCGTTCAGGCAGTCCGGAAAAACGGCGAGCCTGAACCCGGCTTCGGGATAACCGGGATCCCCGGGAACGATTGCTCCGTTTTTTACGGAAATTCTCTCGGGGACCAGACGATCTCCGCGGAAGACGAACGCCTCCGCGGCGAATTCGGACGGTATTATCATGCCCAGTAAGGCTTTTTGACGAATTTGTGGGCCATGAGAATGGCGGTGGTCGCTTCCCCGCAGGCGGTGGTGATCTGCTTGAATTTGCCCGGATAAGATACTACGTCCCCGCAGGCGAAGATCCCGGGGCGGCTGGTGCTCATGTCGAAGTTCACCTTGACTAGCCCGTCGGGGGTGAGCTCGAGTCCCCAGCGCTTGAGATCCTCCAGATCGGCGGATATTCCGATGTTGATCACGGCGAGATCCGTGGGGATGACGATTTCCTTCCCGTCCTGCTCCACCGTAACCGATTCCACTTTGTCTTTGCCGTTTATGGAAAGCAGATTCGCCGACATGACTCTCCTGACGTTGCTCTTTTCGAGTTCCCGGACGGTACCCTCGTCTGCTCTGAAATCGGCTCTTCTGTGCACGATGGTCGTATCTGTGACAGAATCGGCGACGAGAGCCATATCTATCGCGCTGTTTCCACCTCCGAACATGGTGACTTTCTTTCCCACCAGTTCCTCTTTGGCCGGCAGAAGATATGTAACCCCTTTTCCGCAGAGTTCGTCCTCTCCGGGACAGCCCATCTTTTTGGGCTTGAAACTGCCCATTCCGATCGCCACTATGACGGATTTCGCATGGTAGGTGTTCTTGGAGGTGATCACGAGAAGTTCCTCTTCGCCGTTCTCGATCTCCTCGACCTTCTCGTACTCCTTTATCTCGCATTCCATCGATTCGGCCTGCGCATAGAGCTTATCGGATAATTTCCTGGCCTGGATCGTTTCGAATCCGGGGTAGTTGTGCACTCCCTTCTCCGGATAAAGCCCGACCAGCTGGCCGCCCACGCGTCCAGAATCCAGAATCAGTGTCTTCATCATTTTCGATCTGGCGTATACTCCGGCAGTCAATCCGGCAGGTCCGGCGCCTATAATGATGACATCATAACACATTGCCAGGGTATCGGTAAGCCGATATATAATAACTCTACAGCTGTCTGGGCGGGGATTGTATTTGTATCATGAAACCGGTCCCGTATGCCATGGCAGAACTGGGTTTCGGGCTGATGCGTCTCCCGCTGACGGATCCGTCGGATCAGACAAGCATAGACTTGCCGCAGCTGGAGAAGATGGTGGACATGTATCTGGACGCGGGTCTGGATTATTTCGATACGGCGTATCTTTACCACGGGACATGCAGCGAATCCGCTATAAAGAAGGCTCTGGTGGACCGTTATCCCCGCGAAAAGTACAGGATCGCCACCAAGCTTCCGATCATGAAGGTCTCCACTCCGGAGGAGGCCGAATCGGTTTTCGAAGAGCAGCTGAGCAAAACCGGAGCCGGTTACTTCGACAGCTATCTCATCCATAACGTCAGCGAGAACTACTGGGACAATCTGATCGGCTGCGACGCGTTCGCGTTCGTCCGCAGAAAAAAGGCGGAGGGAAAGGTGAAGAGGATAGGATTCTCGTTTCATTCCGGCCCGGAAATGCTGGAGAAAGTGCTGAGAGAGCATCCGGAAATGGAATTCGTGCAGCTTCAGGTGAATTATCTCGACATGGACGATCCCGCGATAGAATCGAGGAAGAATCTGGAAGTCGCCCGCTCCTTCGGGATACCGGTCATTGTCATGGAGCCGGTGAAAGGCGGGATGCTCGCCGATGTTCCGGCCGAAGCGAGGGAGCTCTTCGAAGAAAAATCGCCCGAATCCAGTGCCGCATCCTGGGCCCTGAGGTACGTGCTGGGTCTCGACGGGGTGGAAACGGTTCTTTCCGGGATGTCTTCGGCCGAACAGATGGAGGACAATCTCCGCACGTATTCCGGCTTCAGAAAACTGGACGGTGACGAGCTCGAAACGATAGAAAAAGCGGCGGAGATCATAAACAGCAAAGTCGCGATCAAGTGCACCGGGTGCAGGTACTGCATGAAAGACTGCCCCCAGGATATCCGGATAGCGGATTATTTCAGCCTGTATAACAGCGAATGTCTATGCCCGCCCAGGCTGGGATGGTCGATTTACCGCCTCTACTACCGCAGCAAATCCCGCGGCCACGGGAAAGCTTCCGACTGTCTCGAATGCGGGAACTGCGAGCTTAACTGCCCCCAGGGGCTTCCGGTAATAGATTACCTGAAAGACGTAGCGGAAAAAATGGAAAAATGATTTGCGGGGAGTAATCCCCGTATGAATCAGTGGCATCCTCCGCCGCAGGAGGCGCATCCGCTGTTGTTGGGGTCGCGGATTCTGAGGCCGGTGCCGAAAGTGGGATCGTCGATGAACTCTATCAGGCAGGATTCGAGAGCGTCTTTGGTTTCCGAGTCATAGTACATGTCGAATCCCTTCGCGGTCTTGTCGACGATCTCTCCCTCGTTCGCCTCCTGCTGGAAGGACATTCCGAACTGGGGGCCCGAGCAGGCGTATCCGGAAAGGTAGATCTTAATTCCGTAACCCACTTTGTTGTTCTTTTCAAGCAGATCGTTTATGAACTTCTCTGCCTCGGGTTGAATCTGCACCATTTTTATCAGGTGCCCATCCGCCATTTCAATATATAAGACTATTCAGGGTTTTCCGGCATTCCGGGTATGAAAACTGAGATGGATCATAGCCGTCTTCCGGAGGCCGCGGCGTCATCTTGCGCATATTCAGCGTATGTTTCCGGAGATAAACCCGTATACGGCGTCGAACGAAAAAGCGGGAACTCTGACCGGCACGGTCTGTTTCGTGTTCTTGAATCCGATGGTGATGACTCTCCCGGCCTTGTCCGGATCCGCCCGGCTGATTCTGGAGAATTCCAGACGGAAGCCGGGATCCGCATCCAGATCCATTCCGGAGTTCACTGCGGACAGCTCCAGAGCGTCTCTGGCTAGCATTTTCACAAGACCCGGGCCGGACAGCTCCAGATCCATGCGCTCCTCTATGTCCGCTTCCCGGGAACAGATCCATTCCCCGTTCGCGCAATACAGCATCGTGCGGCTTCCGTCCGGATAAATCCACGCATAGCCGTCGCTGAGACGCACCAGATCGTTCGTGTTCTCTTTAGCGAAGACGGTTCTGAAGTCTCTGCTGACGGTTTCGGCGGAACAGTCCGATTCCCTCAGAGCCGGGGGATTCGCAGCGGTTTTTCCGCGTCCGAAGAGGGCCATGAATCATTATCGGAACCGGCGGTATTTAACGTCTGGTCCCGGGATCGCTGTTTCCGGAGGTAGCTGTCGTCGGTTTCGATTCCGAAAAGCTCCGCGTATTTTCTCAGAGCGTACGACTGGGCGCGGTTCATGGGTATATGGCATCCTATCGATACCGCTTCCAGGATCTCGTCCTTCGTGGCTCCCGCATCCAGGGCGTGCTTCATATGTACGGTGATGCAGTACTCTCCGTTTGCGGCCGCCGCCGCGGACACGGCGCAAAGGTATCTCGTTTTGGCGTCCAGATCGCCCCTGCCCTCCAGAACGGCTTTGCTGAGGTTGCACTGGGGTATGAAAATATCCGGACGGGAGCTCATTATCTGGCTCACCACTGGGACGAAGCCGTACTCCTCTTTTATCGCGTTCAGGATTTTATCGGCTATGATTCTCTCTTCGGGATTTTCTTCCATGGGTGAGAATCCGTTCCTCGGTATATTACCCTGCAGTGTGCGCGCACCCCTGCTGTTTTATCCTTTTCAGCAGAATATGATCCATCCGCGGCTCTGTCCGCAGGAAATAGAATGGAAAAGACAACAGGAAATACGGAAGAGCTCAGGGAAGTATTCGCCGAAGCCGCGGATTCCGGAGGATATACGGAGGTCACCGCCGAATACAGGGAGTTCGGGGAGATGAAGGTCAAATGGATCAGATGCGGCAAGACCATCAATTTCTTCGTGAGCGATTATCTCTCGGACGCGCCGCGCAACGTGCTGGAATCCATGGCCAGGACCATAGTCTCCAAGATCTGCGCTTGCGGCGACGCGGATTACAGCCCGGAGCTGATAGAATGGCTCACTTCGGACGAGTTCCCGAGGAAAAAGCAGGGGATATACCTTTCCAGAAGGCCGACCGTCATTCCGGCGCCGGAGTTCGAGTACAAAGATCCGAGGGAATCCTGCCGCCGCATAGCCGATGCCGGACTGGTCCGGGAAGACGACGGGATGTGCGTATGCTGGGATACCGACGTGAAATACGGCTACGCCGGGAGATACAGCGTTCTCATGAAGGTCGCCGGCATCGCCAAGGGCCTGGATACTGATGAGATCTCCGACGAAGCCTTTGATCTTGCGGTATATTCAGTCATTCTCCATATCGCTATGGGTTTCTCTCCCGCTTCGCCGGAGCGCGCCGCGGAGTACGAGAAGCGGCTGGATCTGTTTCCGCAGAGAGAGATCCTCGAGGAAGAGCTGAAGCGCGCGGGATACCATCTGCGATGTCCCCCGGGCGCTAACACGCCTTTTCACAGTACGGCGGTTACGCCGATCTCCGGGCACTGACTTACGCCGGGGGTATGTGTCGGACCCTTCGTTGGCCTCCGGTCATCGCTGCGGTGACTCGCCGCGTGCTCCCGCAGGAGCCCCTGAAAAGGGGAAAGGGCCGCTGTATGCCGTTCCGTGCACATGATGGTCATCGGTTCGCACCCCTACGCCGGAGCGGCATGACGCGCATAGGGCGGAACGATAAAACGGTTGCGCATTTTTTACTGTACGAATCCGGATAAGTTGATTGTCGAATTACTGCTGATTCAGTAAAAAATAATTCGATTTTTTACGTTTTTCGAAGTTTTTTCTACGAATTATAAGAAAAAAACGTCTTTCTTTCACAAAGGTTTATCATATCCATAGGGATACGGACCCTCATGAAATCATTGCTGACTCCGTCTGCTGTCGCAATTATCGGAGCATCCAACGACGAGACCAAACTCGGCGGGATGCTTGTAAAGAACATGATCAACGCGGGTTTCAAGGGAAAACTGTATCCTGTCAACCCCAAGGGCGGGATGATCCAGGGATACAAAGCGTACACCAGCGTCACCGAAATCGGCGAACCCGTTGATCTTGCTGTCATCGCGGTGAAAGCGGCACTGGTCCCGGGAGAAATGGCCAATCTGGGAAAAGCCGGAATCAAGTATGCGACCATTTTAACGGCAGGTTTCAAAGAGGACAGTCCCGAAGGGGCGGAGCTGGAGAAGAAGCTCAAAGAAGAGGCCAAGAAGAACGGCGTCAGATTCTTCGGGCCGAACTGCTTCGGAAACATGAATCCCGGAGCGGGCGTCAACGCGACTTTCGCGCATCTGCTTCCCAAGCCCGGAAACATAACCGTATTCTCGCAGTCCGGAGCCGTAGGATCATCGATCATAGACTGGGCCTACCGCAACCAGATAGGATTCGCCAATTTCATCACCTTCGGAAACAAAGCCGACATCGACGAGGCCGATCTGATCGAGCAGGTTTCCCGCGATCCCGCCACCAAAGTCATCGGAATGTACTGCGAGGGGATATCGAACGGGGAGAAGTTCGTCAAAGCTATCGAGAACATGCCTGTGAAGAAGCCTATAGTCATCTTCAAATCCGGAAGGACCCAGGCGGGCTCCGCGGCAGCTTCGTCGCACACCGGATCCCTGGCGGGCTCCGACGCCGTGAACAATGTGATCTTCAACAAACTGAACATCCACAGGGCCCTCGATCTGGACGAGATGTTCGACGCCCTGAAGGTTTTCAGCAGCTATTCTTCGATGGATAAGGACGGCATAGGCATCATCACGAACGCGGGAGGACTCGGAGTCATGTCCGCGGACGCGACTTTCGAGGCCCCTTTCATCCACGCGGTCAAATTCTCCGACGAGACGATCAAAGAGATCAAAACCAGAGTTCCGAGCGTCGCAGGGCTGACAAACCCCATCGATGTCCGCGGAGACGCGAAGCCGGAGTATTTCAGAGAAGTCATCAGGATTCTCTGCAAGGATCCCCAGGTCGGCGGCCTTGTAATTATGGGTTCGCCTCTCGACACCGCGGATCTGGAATCTGTCGCCAGAATCCTCGTCGAGATGAAGCACGAGATTCCCATTCCCGCGGTAGCATGCTTCGCGGGCGGATACAAGTGCGGAAAGGCGAGCGACATCCTCAGAGACGGGGAATTCCCCTGTTTCGACACTCCCGACAGGGCCGTGAAGGCGCTCTCCATCCTCAGAAAATACACTGTAAGATCTGAAATGAAGCACGATCCCCTTCAGATTCCCGCGATTTCCGGCAGGAACATCTCCGAGAAGATCATAAAGAAAGCCAGGGAAGAGGGAAGGAACTCCCTGTCCGAAGCGGAAGGAAAGGAAATCTTCTCCGCATACGGGATACCCACTCCCGGAGAGGGAACCGTCAGGAGCGCGGATGACGCCGCCGTCAGATGCGATCAGATCGGATATCCGGTAGTTATGAAGATCCTGTCTCCGGACATCAAGCACAAAACCGACGTCGGAGGAGTCGTCATCGGAGTCAAGAACTCCCAGGAAGCCAGGGACGCTTACAACAAGATCATGGATTCGTGCACGTCCAAAGTTCCCGGCGCCAGAATAGACGGGGTCTCCATCCAGCAGATGGTTTCCGGGCAGGAGGTCATCCTTTCGATGATCCGCGATTCCCAGTTCGGTCCCGTTATATCGTTCGGTCTCGGAGGAATATACGTCGAGATCCTCAGGGAAATCTCCCAGGCTCACGTCCCCATGACGGAGCAGCAGCTCGACGAAATGATCAAGACCACCAAAGCGTACAAGCTCATGTCCGGTGCCAGAGGCCTTCCCGAAGCGGATATCGAGGCTCTCAAGGATACCATCAAGAGAATCGTGCTCATAGCTCTGGAGAATCCTGAAATCCACGAACTGGAGATCAATCCGGTCATCGTCGGGCTGAAAGGAAAGGGCTGCTGGGCGGTGGACGCTCTCGTCACTCTCCTCAAAGAGTAAACCCGTTCCGGGGGACGCCGCTCCCCCGTTTTACCAAATCTGTTATAATCCTGTTTCCATGCGGTTGCATGGTTTCCGAATTAGTATTCGTCGGGCTGGGCCTCAGCGGCACCGACGGGATGACGGTCAGGGCGCTGAACGTCCTCAGAGAATGCGATATTATCTACGCGGAGTTCTACACGTCCTCGCTCATAGGCGCTTCGCCCAGAGAGCTGGAGGAAGCGGTCGGAAAGAAGATCAAAGTCCTGTACAGATCCCAGGTGGAGGAGTCCGACGACATCATCAGGGATGCCCTGACGCACCGCGTCGCATTCGTCACCGCCGGCGATACGATGCTTGCGACTACCCACGTGGATCTCAGGATCCAGGCGGCGGAGTCGGGGATCCCGGTAAGGGTATTCCACGGAGTTTCCATCTTCTCAGGATGTCCATCTTCTCTCGGGCTCCAGCCGTATAAATTCGGCAGAACGGTGACTCTTCCTTTTCCGGAACCCGGATACACTCCCAAATCCCCCTACGATCATATTCTCGAAAACAAATCCCGCGGTCTTCACACGATGATCCTTCTGGACATCCGCGCCGACGAGATGAGATACATGAGCGCGCACGAAGCGATCAAATGGCTCCTGGACGCGGAAAAGATGTGGGGCGAGGGGCTTATCGGCGAAAAGACTCTTCTCTGCGCGGCGTCCAGAGTCGGCTCCCCGGAAGAGAAGGTGTTCGCGGGATATCCGGAGGATCTGATGAACAAAGATCTGGGCGAGCCGCTCCATACACTGGTCCTTCCCGGAAACCTGCACTTTATGGAGCAGTACGCGCTGGTCAATTTCGCCGGAGCGCCGGAAGAGATCATAGAAGACGACTGACGTTTTTATCATGGATCACAGCATGATGCCGGATATGGCCGTATGCATCCGCGTTCCGAAAGCCGAAGGGGAATCCGTCAGGAGCGGGCTGATTTCAGCCGGGATACTGGACACCAGATTCAGAATATCCTCCGACGGGGATTACCTGTACATTCCGATTACTGCGGATTCCTATATGGATTATCCGGCAGTGGTTACGGAGCCGGAGGAGCGGGAGCGCCGGATACGCGATTACAGGGAAGTTGCGGACGTCCCGGCCGGACTGAGGGGGCTTCTGCCGTCATCGTTCGATGTGGTGGGGGACATAGCGATGATCAAAATCCCCCCGGAGCTTCTGCCTTACAAGGAGCAGATAGGGAACGCCATGCTTCTGGCAGGCAGGAACCTGCGTTCGGTTTTTTCCGATTCGGGAGTCAAAGGGGAGTTCAGGATCCGCGATCTGGAGAGGATCGCCGGCACCGGTCCCTCCGAAACCGTGCATCGCGAGTTCGGGGCGAGGCTGTACACGGATCCGGCCAGGGTTTATTTCAACCCGAGGCTGTCGTCCGAGAGGGCCAGAATCGCCTCGGAGGTGAAAAAGGGAGAGATCATAATAGATATGTTCGGGGGCGTGGCGCCCTTCGGGACGGTTATCTGCAGACTGTCCGAACCGGCGGCCGTTTATTCCGTCGACCTCAATCCGGAGGCCGAGCGTTACGCCAGGATGAACGCCGAGCGCAACGGGATAAAGGTTCTCAAACCGATCACCGGCGATTCCTCCAAGGTCATTTACACTCTTCCGGACGCGGATCGCATCATAATGAATCTGCCTCAGGCGGCCGAACGCTTCCTCAGATACGCCCTGGACAAACTGAAGCCGGAGGGAAAGATCCACATGTACAAGATTCTGGAGCGCTCCGCTCTGGAAAGCTTCTGCGACGATCTCGCATCGGAGATGGAATCTCTCGGATTCAGTATCGGAATCAAGTGCTCCGAGCTGAAAACTTATTCCCCGACCATGAGCGTCTACAGCATGGATATAACGCATTCGGGATAATCCGGGGGAACAGTTCCCCGGTCGCTGTTTTTTCACCGGCTCCAGCGTAATTCCGCTCTGCCCCTGGTAGTTTCCGGATCTTTTCGCATAGTTCCTGTCGGATTCCGAATTGAGAAGCTCGATCACCATCTGGCAGAATCTTTCTCCGATCGGGATCTCGACCGGATCGTCAGTCGCGTTGTACGCTCCCAGAGTGAGCGTTCCGTCGAAACCGGCGTCGATCTTTCCGAAAGCCCCTATTATTCCCTTTCTGATCCACGTGGTCCTCATCCAGAGCTCGGCGCAGGTGTTGTCCGCCATCCTTACGCGTTCGATCGTGGAAACGTAGAACATCGTTCTCGGAGGAATAACGGCGGTTCCTTCCCTGATGACATCCGGAGACCCTCTCACGGATATTTCCGCGATGCGGAGATCGTACCCGTTGGGAGTCAGTCCCTTCTCCGAGAAATTGCCGATGCCGATATGCCCGGTCAGAAGGCATTCCATGATATCTCTGTCAGACAGTATTGCCATAACCCGGTATATCCGGGAGATATAATCTAATTTTCCGGCCGCGTCACAAGATTTATCCGCACGGCCGGATTCCTGCGGGGCATGATAATCCCCCCGTTTCTGAAAGCAGGCATGAAGATAGGAGTCACGGCGCCCTCTCTGCGCGTGACCGACAGTCTGGATATGATACGCTTCGGAAGCGCGAAAGAAAAACTGTCCGGAGCCGGATACGGGGTCATAGAGACTCCGGACGTTTATTCCCCGGATCCGGATGATAACTGCGCTCCGGCCGGGCAGCGCGTAAAAGAATTCACGGATCTTCTGGAAAATCCGGAAACGGGATACATCGTTTCGGCGAAGGGAGGGGATTACCAGTACCAGATGCTTCCGCTGATGGACTGGGATGCCGTAAGAAGGAATCCGAAATGGATCCAGGGGTATTCCGACAACACCACTCTTCTGTTCAAAATAACCGCGGAACAGGATATAGCTACGGTGTATTGCGGGAATTTCGGGGATTTCGGAATGGATCCGTGGCACAGAAGCATCAGTGAAAATCTGGAGTTCATAGAGGGAAAAAGAACGTCGCAGGATTCGTTCCCGTATCACGAATCCGGTTTCAAGGACAGGATTACCGGAAAAGAAGGCATAAGCGAGGACGAGGCGACATTCTGGGATTCCGCATGCGGAGACGCGGTATTCAGCGGAAGACTGATCGGGGGGTGCATGGACGTTCTCGACTGGTTTTCCAGAGAGAACACGGCCGATCCGTCGCCGTTCGTGAGCAGATATTCCGGCGAGGGAATAATCTGGTTCATGGAAACCTACGATATGGATTCCGGAAGAACGGAGAAAATGTTCGCAAGAATGTCGGAGCAGGGGTGGTTCGAAGGCGTATCCGGTTTCGTTTTCGGGCGTCCTCTGTTCTTCAGCGGCGGGAATTACAGGGAAACCGTCTGCCGCGCCCTCGGAAAGTATGACGTCCCGGTCGTTTTCGGCGCGGATACGGGGCATATCGCCCCCAGGATGACCTTCATCAACGGAGCGTATTCGACGTTCGAGGTCTCCGGAGGAAAATGTAAACTTTCTTATGATCTTCCCGTCAAAGATTAAATAAGCCGGATAGATGCACGTTCATGGATCTGGTGTTGCTCGGAATACCGCTGGGAATAGTCCTTCTGTATTTCGGTTCCGACTGGCTCGTCAAGGGCGGGAAAGGTCTCGCGCTGAAACTGGGAATTCCCCCGTTCGTCATAGGGCTTACCGTTCTCGCTTTCGGTTCTTCGGCCCCCGAGGCGGTAACTTCGATAGTGAGCGCCGGCAACCCGGAGATAATAGTCGGAAACGTCATCGGAAGCAACATCGCCAACATCGGTCTGGCTATCGGAATCGCCGGACTGATTTCGCCTATG
>JAEEKU010000020.1 GCA_016282555.1 Methanomassiliicoccaceae archaeon | reverse complement strand
GGACGGCAGCTACGTCCCGGTCGAAATCAAACCGGGAGAGGAGAGGCTCAGATCCCAGGAATGGTTCATCAGAAACAGAGGAATATGGCATGGCGGCAGCCCCTGAAACGGTGGGTTTCATCGATGTCGGCACGAATTCGGTTCATCTGTCCGTCGTGAGGTATTACGAGGGCACTTCCGGAACGGTGATCCATCAGGACAAAGAGATGATCCGCATCGGCTGCAGCCTCTATTCCGGAGGCCTTCTCGGACCGGAGACGATAGCCCATACGGCGGAGACCGTTTCCAGATTCTCCTCGGTCTCCAGAGGGATGGACGCGGGAAGGGTCATCGCCGTGGCTACCTGCGCGGCGAGAGAGGCCCCGGACTCTGCGGAGCTGGCCGCGGCTCTTTCGGAATTCGCGGAGGTCAGAGTGATCCCGGGAGCCGAAGAGGCGAGGCTCATTGCCCTGGGGGTATTCGGCCCGGAAGGCCCCGCAGAAAAGTCTCTTCTAATTGATATCGGAGGGGGGAGTACCGAAATCGTGATCGGCGAGGGCCGCAGGAATCTGTTCATAGACAGTCTGAGCATGGGGACTGTCAGGTTCGCCTACAGTCTGGGACTGGATCTCTCCGGCCCCGTCTCTCTGGAAGATTACCACCAGATTCTCCGCTCCGTCGATCTGGGATCGTATCATTCCTGCGGCAAGGTCCGCGATATAGGTTTTTCCAAGGCCTACGGCTCTTCCGGGACGATGATCGCCCTGGCGTCCGCATGCGCCGAGATGCGCGGAGACTCCGATTCGTCATATATGGAACTGGACGAGCTCAGGGCTCTCATGTCCAGGCTGCTGTCTGCGGATGCCGATGAAAGAACTGTGTTCAAAGGCATCGGCAGGGCCCGCTCCGACATCATCATAGCCGGCGGTGCCATCGCGGAGGAGCTGATGTTCCTTTTCGGGATCAACCGCATAGAGATAACGACCAAAGGGCTCAGGGAGGGAATGCAGATGGATCTTTTCCTTTCCAGAGGCCACATGGGTTTCGACGCCCGGAGGGATTCGGTAATGTCTCTGGCTTACAGATGCCACTGCAACCTGAAGCATTCCGAGACCGTGGAAAGATACGCTCTCGAGATATTCGACAGAACGAAGGAGCTGAGGCTCCATTCGATGCCGGAGGAGATGAGGAATCTGCTTTCCTGCGCCGCGATTCTTCACGATATAGGAGAGATTGTGAACTACGAGAACCACAACGTTCTCTCCCAGATGATGATAGAGCATTCCGATATGGTCGGCTTCGACATAACCGAGCTCAGGGCGATGGGCCTTATGGCCAGATTTCACCACCGGAAGTTCCCGGGTCCGAAGGACAGACCTCTGAGGAACCTCCCCGAAAGCATTTCGGAGGACGTGAGGAGATGCGCCATGTTTCTCAGGCTGGGCGACGTCATAGACCGCCGCAGGGAATACAATTCCGGCGCGCTGAGAATCGAGAAGAACGGCGATTCCCTGGTTTTGATGTTCTCCTGCGAGGGGAGTCCTTCGGCCGAACTTTACCGGATAGATAAGATCAGAGACGAGTTCAGAAAGATGTTCGGATGCGACATATCGGTCATTCCCTTATCCGGATCCTGAATTCCAGTCTCCTGCTGGATGCGTATTCCGGATCCGCCGCCGCAGCCGTTCTCTGGCCGGATTTCCGATACGTTTAATATGAGTAATCATATGGTCACACATCCGTTTTACATATAACCAGGGTGTTATTATGGCAGAAGAACCGAAAAGACTCATACGCTTTGACTTTGAAGCATATTATGCTGAGGACGGGAAGCTTTACGAAACCAGCAAAATGGACGTTGCGAAGAACGCCGGCATATTCAACGAGAGATACCAGTACGTTCCCGTTCCCTACATTACGGGAAGCAGGAGGCTGTTCCCCGATCTGGAGGCCGCTCTCGAATCCGCGGAAATCGGAAAAGAATGCGAAGTCACCATTCCCTGCGAGAAAGCCGCCGGCGCCAGGAATCCCAAGAACGTAGAGTACCGTCCCCTTAAAGAGTTCATCAAGGATGACCGCTACCCCCAGGTCGGAATGCAGGTCTCCGTCGGAAACAAGACCGGTTACATCACGTCTATCGGAGCCGGACGCGTCAAAGTCGATTTCAACAACCCTCTCGCCGGCCACGACCTCATGTACAAATTCACCGTGCTCGAGGAGATCACCGATCCTGTTGAAAAGGCTAAAGCCGTCGTCGAAGCCGATTTCTCCACGATCGAGGGATTCCAGTTCGACGTTTCCGAGAACAAAGTAGTAGTTTCGGAGCCCGATATCTGCAAATACGATTCCAACTGGACTATCGCCAAATACAAGATCGTCGCGGATCTCAGAAGCGTCCTCGGAGTAAACAGGGTGGAGTTCCTTCAGGTCTGGGACAACACTCCCGTCTCGTCCGATAAAACAGAATGACGGGATCCTCACGGATCCCCCATCCATTTTTCTCTTTTTCCTTTCATTTGAAGTACGCCACGATAGAGTTTATCTGCTCTTTCCGTTTGTTGTCGTATCTTCCCGGATTGCGGGAGTTTCTGTACCAGTCTTTGTCCGACAATTCCTGCTTCGGCAGGGGCATCAGCACGGTCTGTCTGTAGTATTTCATTTCCGTCATCCTGCTCCGGTGAGCAGTTTAAGATGGCCGCGGAAATATAATTACTTTATTTTGTTATACTTGTTATATCATTTATATTTGTTATCTGAGTTATAAAATCGGTACGTGTAAAACGTGTCTATAACCGTGTTTCCGGAATCGGTGAGTCTGTATTTTCCGGTGCGCTCGTCTTTCTTTATCCACCCGTATTTGATCCACTGGGCGATGAAATCCCTCTGGTAATAGACCGCTTCTACCTGTCTCTGCGAAGTTTTTCTATCTCCGGACGATTCCGTGTCTCTGTACCACAGCCCGTTCTCTTTCAGAGCGTTCACCATGTAGGTGCTGCTCACGGAAGATTTCGTTTTTATTCTGGAATCGAGAATCCTGAGTCCTCTTACGAGATATTCGTCCGGCATCTCAATCGAGTAATTGGGTAAAATTTTGGGTTCGCCCGAGGTTTTGGTAAGCCCGACGGGATTTCCGTCTATGTAATACACGTCCCTGATGTGTTCTTTATCAACGGTGAATTCTTTCGTGTTGACCGAAAACGGAACGGTGCCGGGAACCATCATGGACGCTATGGTCGAAGCGGCGGTGTATTCCGATGTTCCCGCGGAAACGTTTACGTATATCTCGCAGTCGTCATCGCCCGATTTTTCCGTCTGGATGATATTGAGGACGGTTTTCAGCATAAGGCCGAAATCGTAAACGGTTTCGTTATGCTCGATGATCTCTATGGAACCGGATATTTCGCGGATCAGCTCTGTCACGCGGGAATAAAAATCGTTATAGACGTTGTTTTCAGACGGATCTTTGGTGTAATGGATAAGATGGACTTTATTGGCTTCGTAAAATGCGACCGGTTCGGTGATTTTAGCCGTTTCAAATGTTACGCAGGCAATCATTATCCTCTTTCTGCGTCCCGAATTCATAACGCCCGGATGTTCTGTATCGTAATAAACGTTTGAGTGTAATGCCGGCGGTTCCGGCTGCTCCGCCGCGTTATAACCCGCACGGGAGAAATGCCATCCGGACGGGAGGCTGTTCAGCAACAAACTTTATATTCAGGGTGAAAGTACCGCACCCAGCGGACGGGTGGCCTAGTCTGGATATGGCAGCAGCCTCCTAAGCTGCAGGCCGGGGGTTCGAATCCCCTCCCGTTCGCCAGTTTTGCGTTTCTGTCGGTGCGGAGTGCTTGAATGACCGGAAGAAGGGTTAAGATACTCATTGTCGGAGCGGGTCCGGCGGGGGTTTCCGCAGCGTATCATCTGTCCAAGTCCGAAAAGGATATCCTGATTCTCGATCGCCTGTCGGAGAGCCAGCATTGCAGGTACCATTCCGCGTGCGGAGAGGCGGTAAGCAGGAGGATGCTCTCTCTTGCGGGGATACAGACGGAACATGCCGTATGCCGCGTGGACTCCATAGAAATCTGCTACGAAGACGATATGAAGACCTGCGTTCCGGCGGACGGGTTTATAGTGGACCGGCCGAAGATGATAAACGAAATTCTGCTCAGATCGGGAGTGAGTCTTATCAGAACCGCGGTCCGTTCCGTAAGAAAAACGGACGGGGGCTACGAAGCCGAAACCCCCGGCGGAAAAATATTCTGCGAAATACTGATAGGAGCCGACGGGGCCCATTCCGTCGTCAGGCGGGATATTTTCGGAACGCGTCCGGAGAAATCCCTGCCCATAATGAACACGGTGATCCCCGGAAGCCAGGAAAACGTTCTGAGATTCTTTCTGACCGAATCATGTCCTCAGGGATACGCCTGGAGGTTCCCGTCTTCGGAGGGAAAGGTGTCTTTCGGTTTCCCCGCGGGAACATGCGAAGTTCCGGAAAATTCCGTTCACGGCGGCCGCCATATACCTATAGGAAGGATTCCCAGCGCCGTTTCGGGAAAGTGCATCCTCGTAGGCGACGCGGCGGCTCTGGCTAATCCTTTCAGTTACGGCGGGATAGGGGTTGCTATGGTTTCGGGAAGAAAAGCGGCGGAGCTCATTATCTCCGGAAAAACGGAATCCTACGATCGCTGGATAGAGAGGAACCGCATGTTCGACCGCCGTTTTATGAAAGCTAGGGAAGAATTCTTCACCTGGGATCAGGAGACAATAAAGGATGCGATGAAGCCTCTTATCGGCAAAGCCACTCTCGCCCGGGGATTTTACGCGATTCTCCGCAGGCCGTCCTATCGCAGGATGTATCTGGCCTGCTGGTTCGGGTTCAGGTACGGATGGCGATCCCGAGATCTCCGGGGCAGATGTAAATATACTCCGTAAGGAGTACGGGGAGCGTGTACTGCCAGAGATGCGGAAACGAGATAAAGCCGGGAGACAGGTTCTGCGAAAACTGCGGAGCCGAAACCGGATATTACGATTACGGGACTAAGGATCCGGAGAAGGCGCCTTCCGGGAAATCATCCGCGCTCTCTGTGCTGCTGCCCGGCCTGGGAGCCTACACGGAGCACGGCGACGTGAAAGGAATCATCGTCTTCGTACTGAGCGTGATCAGTCTTCTCGTTGTCGTGATTCCTATAGTCGTTTCAGACAGTTACGTCACTTTTCCCTTCTTCACGGCTCTGATGTTCGTTCTGTGGGTATACGGAATCGAAATAACGAACAACGGAACGCGATCGGTCCGGAAGGCTGTTCTTCAGCGAATCGATCTTCGCCAGAACTTCCGTGAATTTTTTGTGTTCCAGATCGGCGGCCTCTTTGCACGCCAGATACTGCTCGTGACAGACCTGGGCCTCCTCCCTGAGTTTAGACGCCTCGTCCATGAGCTGCGACATCTTCTCGTGGTTCGCCTGACCGGCGGCGGACATTTTGACGACCGATTCGTGGCATTTCTGAGCCTGAGCCCTGGTTTCCCCTATATCCCCCGTCTCCCTTCCGGCTTTCATCTGTGCGGCGCGGTCGTAGAATCCTTCGCGTTTCTGTTTGGAATCGCGGGCGGAAGCGTTGCATTCGTCTCTTTTCTCGCGGTAAATACGGGCCTCGGAAGAGAGTTCTCTGGCTTTTTCCTGCAGTCTGTTCCGTTTTTCCGCAAGAACGGAGGCCTGCTTATGATATTTGTCTCTGGAATCGCGGTATTTCCGCGCTTCTTTGCTGAGATCGGAGATCATCTGATCCAGCGTGAGAAAGTCCTGTTCGACAGAGTCGGCGATCATATGGGTTCCCGTATGGGAGACGGCGTATAAAACGATCCGAAAACGTTTTCCCGATGGATAACGGTTAATACTGGTACCGCGGTCCAAACCGGTGATGTCAGACAGCAGCTATCATAAATGCAGAACTTGCAGATTCTGCCGCCATGCGGGGATGGAATGGTTCTGCACCCGCGATAAGAAATCCTGCAACGGCAACCATTCCTGCGAGAAGTACCGTCCCGGATGCTGCGAGAACTGCGTTTCGTTCTCCTCCGGATCGTGCATGCTGAAATCATCGGAAGTTTACGTTCTGGACGTATGTCCGGAATACGATCCCTCGGGAGGATTCCGAGATCCGCTTTTTGCGGTTGGAAAGGATGTTCTTTACGCTCGCTTTGGCCCGGGCGTCTCCCGAAAGGACCCTTCTGGCGGATTCCGGTATCCCGTGGAGCACGATGTTGTCGCAGAGGGATACGTTTCCTTTCATACCGGAACGGATTTTCCCGTAGGCGTTCTGAAGGTTTCCGATCGTGGTTCCGAAAATACCGGTGAATTCGTAAATATTCGAACTGATGAATTTTGCGGCGTTGACGAAGCCGCTCTCCGGAAGGAACGGGTTGTAGGTTCCGTCCATAAAATCGTCGTTCAGATCGTCCACGGCGTCCATTATGTAAACGGCTGCCGTGAGCTCTTCGAAAACCGTGTCCAGTTCCGGCCCGGAATAGTCGCCGGCGATATCGCGCAGGGGTTCCGAGAGCCCCTTTCCGAATCCGGTTCCCATGCGTCTCGCGTCCCTGCATCCGTCAAGTTCCATGGATCTGAGGTTTCTGAATCCTTTTCCAACGGCCTCGTCGTATTCCGGATAAAGTTTAGACGCTTTCTCTATCGCTCTTCCCAGACCGACGGATATAAGCTTGGTCTTGAGAGAGGGTTTGTCCGTCTCGTCGTCGTAAAGCTCCCATTTCGTCAGTATAAGGGTGTAAGCGGCCATCTTCTCCATCATGGCGGAACCGGATTTGGAATGATCGAGAACGCAGATTCTGCGGGAAGTTCCTTCAAAATCGATGCCTTCGCCCATTATCCCGGCCAGAAGTATCGTGTTGAAAGTC
>JAEEKU010000002.1 GCA_016282555.1 Methanomassiliicoccaceae archaeon | reverse complement strand
GAGGTCATCAAGATCGTCGGCGAGTACTCTATCATCCAGGTTTACGAAGATACCGACGGTATAAAACCCGGAGAGCCCGTCACCAACACTGGCAGGCCCCTCTCCGTCGAGCTCGGCCCCGGGCTTCTGACCTCCGTCTACGACGGAATCCAGAGGCCTCTCCCCATCCTTAGGGAGAAAATGGGCGACTTCATCTACCGCGGAGTCTCCGCCCCTGGACTTGATCACAGCAAGAAATGGGACTTCGTGCCCACCGCCAAGGTCGGCGACGTCGTCTCCCAGGGAGAGGTCATCGGGACCGTCCAGGAGGGGCCCGTGTCCCACAAGATCCTGGTCCCCATCGGCATCGTCAACGCCAAGGTCGAGAAGATAAACGGCGGGTCCTTCACCATCGACGAGACCGTCGCCGTCATCGGCGGGAAGGACGTCCCCATGATCCAGTATTGGCCCGTTCGTAACCCCAGGCCGGTCTCCGAGAAGTACCAGCCCGACATACCCCTGGTCACCGGACTTCGCGTCCTCGACACGATGTTCCCCCTGGCCAAGGGAGGCGCGGCGGCCATCCCCGGGGCGTTCGGAACCGGGAAGACCGTCACCCAGCAGTCGCTAGCCAAGTACTCCGATGCCGACATAGTGGTCTACATCGGATGCGGAGAGCGTGGAAACGAGATGACCGAGGTCCTTACCGAGTTCCCCGAGCTGAAGGACCCCAGGACCGGCGAGTCCCTGATGAAGAGGACCGTCCTCATCGCCAACACGTCCAACATGCCTGTGGCCGCCCGTGAGGCTTCTGTCTATACCGGGATGACCATAGCCGAGTACTTCAGGGACATGGGCTACAACGTCGCCCTCATGGCCGACTCCACCTCCAGGTGGGCCGAGGCCATGCGTGAGATCTCCTCCAGGCTGGAAGAGATGCCTGGAGAGGAGGGATACCCCGCGTACCTCGCCGGCCGTCTCTCCGAGTTCTACGAGCGTGCCGCCCGTGCCAAGGCCCTCTGCGGCAAGGACGGGTCCGTCTCCGTCATCGGGGCCGTCTCTCCTCCCGGAGGAGACCTGTCCGAGCCGGTCACGCAGAACACCCTCCGTATCGTCCGTGTCTTCTGGGCGCTGGACACCAAGCTGAGGGAGAGGAGGCACTTCCCCACCATCAACTGGCTGACCTCGTACACCATGTACGACAGGCAGCTCCTGGAGTGGTTCAAGGAGAACGTCGCAGAGGACTTCCCCGTCCTGAAGGCTTGGGCCATGAAGACCCTCCAGAGGGAGGCGGAGCTTCAGGAGGTCGTGCAGATGGTCGGTTCCGACTCCCTGCCCGACGAGCAGAAGGTCACCCTCGAGATCGCCAAGATGATCCGTGAGATCTTCCTCCAGCAGAACGCCTACCACCCCGTCGACTGCTACTGCCCCCTCGCGAGGCAGTACAAGATGCTGACTCTGATCAAGAAGTACTCCGACCTCGCGGACAAGGCCCTGGCCTCCGGAGCGCAGGTCGACAAGATCGTGCACCTCCCCGTCAGGACCAGGTTCAACCAGGCCAAGTACGAGGACAACGTGGACGAGGAGCTTGCCGGAGTCGACGCGGACATGGACACCCAGTTCGCGGAACTTGGAGCGTGATTATCATGGCAGACATTTCCAAAGAGTACAAGACGATCTCCCAGATCGCCGGACCTCTCGTGTACGTCAAGAACACGGAGCCCGTGGGATACAAGGAGATGGTCAACATCAGGCTCTCCGACGGCTCCATGAGAAGGGGTCAGGTCCTGGACTCCTCCGGCGACATCGTCGTCGTCCAGGTGTTCGAAGGCACCTCCGGTATCGACAAGGACGCATCCGTGCGCTTCCTCGGCGAGACCATGAAGATGCCCGTCTCCAGGGACATGCTCGGAAGGATCCTCTCCGGATCCGGAAAGCCCCTCGACGGAGGAGCGGAGATCGTCCCCGAGGACGAGCGTGAGATCCTGGGAGCGGCCATCAACCCCTGGGCGAGGGACAGCCCTTCCGATTTCATCCAGACCGGAATCTCCACCATCGACGGAATGAACACCCTGGTCAGGGGTCAGAAGCTGCCTATTTTCTCCGCGTCGGGACTTCCCCACAACGAGATCGCGCTTCAGATCGCCAGGCAGGCCAAGGTCCGCGGAGAGAACGAGGAGTTCGCCGTCGTGTTCATCGCCATGGGTATCACCAACGAGGAGAAGCAGATGTTCATGAAGGAGTTCGAGAGGACCGGCGCTCTGAAGAACGCTGTGGTCTTCCTGAACCTCGCGGACGACCCTGCCGTCGAGCGTACCCTGACTCCCCGTCTCGGTCTCACCACTGCGGAGTACATGGCGTTCGACCTCGGGATGCAGGTGCTGGTCATCATGACCGACATCACCAATTACTGCGAGGCTCTCCGTCAGATCGGAGCCGCCCGTGAGGAAGTGCCCGGAAGGCGCGGTTACCCCGGTTACATGTACACCGACCTCGCCCAGCTCTACGAGCGTGCGGGAAGGATCAAAGGGAAGAAGGGATCGATCACCCAGATCCCCATCCTGTCCATGCCCGGAGGAGACATCACCCACCCGCTTCCCGCCCTGTCCGGTTCCATCACCGAGGGACAGATCGTTCTGTCCATGGACCTTCACAGAAACGGCATCTACCCGCCGATCAACGTGTCCTCGTCCCTGAGCAGGCTTATGGGAGGAGGTACCGGAGAGGGCAAGACCCGTGAGGACCACAAAGGAGTGTCCGACCAGCTCTACGCCGCGTATGCGGAGGGTAAAGATCTCCGCGGACTGGTGGCTATCGTCGGTAAGGATTCCCTCTCGGAGATGGACAGGAAGCTTCTGGACTTCGCCGACGTGTTCGAGGACCGCTTCGTCCGCCAGGGCGCGGAGGAGGACCGTTCCATCGAGCAGACCCTCGACCTGGGATGGGAGCTGTTCACCACTCTCGACCTCGAGCAGATCACCAAGATCGGCCGTAAGTACATCGAGAAGTACATGCCTAAGAAGGAGTGATCCCTATGGGAGCTCACGATGTCACCCCCAACCGTTCGGTGCTGCTCCAGCTGAAGAGCAAGATCAAACTGACCCAGGGAGGCCACAAGGTCCTGAAGATGAAGAGAGACGGTCTCATCATCGAGTTCTTCGAAGTGATGGAGAAAGACAAACAGATGCGTGCGGGAGTATCCTCCGACTACGATTCGGCAATGGAGAAAATCAATATCGCCACAACGGTCAAGGGAGAGATCGCCGTAAAGTCCGCGGCTTACGCTCTCAAAGCGGATCCCCAGGTGAAGCTGAGCAGCAAGAGCATCATGGGAATGATGGTTCCCAAGGTCGAAGCCGAGAGGATACACACCAAAATCACAGACAGGGGGTACGGCGTCATCACCACCTCCTCCTACATCGAAGACGCGGCTATGGCGTTCGAGAAGCTTCTCGACACCATCGTCCGCGCCGCAGAGGTCGAAACGACGATGAAGAAGCTTCTGGACGAGATCGAGAAGACCAAAAGAAGAGTCAACGCTCTGGAATTCAAGATCATCCCCGAGCTTCAGGAATCCGAGAGATTCGTCAAGTTCAGCCTCGAAGAGATGGAAAGGGAGAACACCACCCGTCTCAAACACTTGAAGAAGGAATGAGCATGAAATCATTGGATGAGCGCATCGACGAGATCAAAGAAGATCCTAAGAAACTCAGAAGGGTCTTCACGATCACGTGGATTGCAGCTTATTCAATGCTCATTCTGGGAGCGATCCTGATCATCGGGATTCTGCTCTACGAAAAAGTCTTAACCTGATTCCGGCCGTTCCTGACAGCGGCCGGACGAAGGCTTTCTTTTCTGATTGCCGTCTGAATCCGGCAGCCTTTTATTCCGGCGCACCGGTTCCCGGATTATGCCCGGGAAAGACGTTAAACCGAAGAAGGAAGAGATCTCCCCTTTCGGCGGCCTCGAAGACCTCACGGACGAAGAGATTATGCAGAATATACGTGATTACCCGTATGTTCTCGGCAAACTCAAAGACTGCCGAGATACGCGTTGCGCCTCAGCCATTCTTCTATTTCTTCCCTGTCATACATTCCCGACGCGACATCTTTGATAAATCTGAATGTTTTTTCGTCGTCGTTCAGTCTGTATCCGCCTTTTTTGAGCAATGTAACTGCCAATTCGAATGCGGTTCTCTTGTTGCCTTCAAAAAACGGATGGAAATCGGCTATGTAATCAATAGCTAATGCCGCTTTGGAGAAGCAGTCTTCACACATTTCAACCCGATCGCAGAAGCCCTCTATCGCCATGGGGCTGAGTACTGCGTCCTCTAAGCCTTTTTCATGCTCGTTACCGAAGACCAGAATAACAGATCTGTGAATGCGCATAACCGAATCGGCGCTCTGCCGTAAGCATCTTTCCCGTCATAAGGAACCGCTGTTTTCCTGGAGCGATCGACCATATAATCACCCGGGGTATCCGCAAACGCGAAAAATTATGATCCGGGCAGCAGGCGGCCCGGAATCAGATTTATGCCGTATCACTCCGAGGCGATCAGAGGACGGAGTCCGGAGTGCACGACGGGTCCGATTACGAGGATGTGAAGGTCGCATTTGTACGCGGTCTCGTTATCGATAGTCTTGACTATGTGCATCTGAATGATTCCGGAGAAACTCCTGAGGGAGTAATCGTCGTTGAGGGTGATCGTATTATCAGTCAGGGGAATAACCTCATGGGGGTTTTCGCTCAGGCTCAGAGACGTGGTGTAAGAGTATTTGCTCGTCTCGAACTCTCCGCCGTCCGTTTCGAACAGAGAAACGGTCACCGCCTGGTCGCTGTTTATCGTGATATAGCCTTCCTGGAAGCAGGGATGCTTCTCGGTTCCCTGCACGTCCACGCTGTACAGGAAGGAATCATCGGGAAGGAGATAGTAATGGAGATTTCCGTAATGGACCTCGGAGGCGTCCAGTTTGCTTATGGCGCAGAGCGTGGCATCTCCTTCGGGAGCATCGGCCATGAGGTTTCCGGCAGCCTTTCCCTGAAGGACGCCGTCCAGTTTCATGTTGATTCCGTCGGGCAGCCCCTCGGCGTAGAAGATGTAGTCCTCGTGGTTGTATGCCGTTCCTATTTTCACAACGGTCTGGTAGGGGGCTTCCGGGACGATCCTTATGGTGTCCTTGTAATTGTCGTCGGTATCCCTGACCATGACTTTGAATTCGTCTGCGGCTACGGTTTTCAGGAAAATGCCGCAGTAGTGCGCCTGTTTATGGAGGTCGTCCGTGGAAACAGAAGCTACCGTTTCGGACATGACTATTTTGAACTTGAGGTAGCCGGGGTTCGATGCGGTCGATCCCGCCTTGACGGAAAGGTTAAAAACTCCGTCGATCGAAGAACTGGCCGAAACGGTATAGGCGCCGCACGTCTGAGGGTTTTCGGCGGGCACGTTCGATTCCATGAGAAGCACCTTCGAGGAAGGATCCGCGCCCTTGAAGGCATCGACGGTGTTGCACATCCAGCATTCGATGGTGACGCTGGGATTCAGGAAAGAGTCCCAGTTTACTCCCGCATGCGCGATCAGAGTCTCGCCGGCGGGGAGAGCGCGGAACTGGCTGTAGCTGCTGCTGAGCATCTCAGGGTTGTCTGCTGTGCCCTCGCCCTGAGAATCGTACGGAGCATAAATTACCGATGCCGAAATGAGCAATAGTGTGATGACGGTTATGGCGAACGTTTCCCGCTTCATGTGCCGGCCTCCTCGAGACAATCAGAAAATGGATATAGCACCGGGATACTTATAATAGTGCCTGAACCGGACTGGTTTTTTCGGGCGATACGGGATTTCCGGTCGTTTGCAGAGCGGTTATCGGGCATTATCCGGTGTTTTTTCTTTATCCGCAAAACATGTTCCGGAAACCGGTAATTTCAGGGAACTAATTATTTAACTCATAAGTAATTAGGAAGAGCAGTTGCTGGGCAGGTCCGCAGAGGCCTGCCGGTGTCCGGCGGAATGCAGATATACAGTGACAGCGGGCAGAACGGACTCATGCCTGCGGAAGGATAAGGTGAACGGATGACACTCGGAACAGCAGTCGCGAAGGATGCATGCTTGGCATCGGAAATGTTTGTTTCCGCGGGAAAACAGCAGGAAACATGCGCTGTCAGTGTATATTCCGGAAGCCGGCGCATCCGGCCGGAAAGGAGAATCATTCAAACTTAAGGGGGCGGAACATGAGAGGAGATGTTTCGAAAGTTAAAAAACGCAGTATCTTCGGAGGCGGCGCAGTCACAGCCGCGGCCGCGGTGTTCGTGGTCGCGATTATGCTGTTTTCGTCGGTGCCTGTGCCGACTCAGGGACAGACTGCATTGGATACTGATTATTCGAGCGACGAGACGAACGAGTACCATGTCGTCAGGTACCACCTGAATTACCCTGCGTACAGCGGCATAATAGATGCGGCAACGGGTGCGGACGGACAGGATCTGGAGTTTAACAGAGTGGCTATCGTTTACAAAATCAACGAGTCCAATGCTGGTAATACTCCGGAAAACACTTCGGGTCAGCCTAGGTACGGAGTGGACGAGAACAGTATATACGGTATCGATCCAGCCAGTGCGGATACAGTAAATTCGAACCGCAACAACAGGACGACTACTTTTAGCAATCTCAATGCTACCGGCAACAGCAATGTAACAGTAGTTTATGCAAATTTTACAAACCTCCACGATGGTTTTTATGATTTTTCAACGAGTGATAATGGTACTCAGTATTCCATTTCAAACAACTCTTTCAGTATGAGAGTCCAGTATTATCCCAATTATCAGTATCTGGTGATAATGTACAACTCTCACATGGTGATACCGTACGTAACATGCAACGCATCTTACAGCTACGGAACTGCCGTTACTGTCGGAGATAAGGAAGACAGATACGTCGATGTGATGTATTACGGGAGCATAGTCTCTACCGAATACAACCCCCAGTTATGGAAAGATACGGTGACAACCCCCACCTCAGAGGGCGATCCGGGCATTAACTGGAACTGGCTGGGGATTAAAAATTACTCAGAAGGCCAGACGGTGGTCTTCACCGGCTGGAAATATCACAGCAATTCCGGGGATGTACATTATCCGGGCGAGGTTCTTTCTGTTGCCGATTTGGGACGGGAAGAGAATGATCCTGATAATGTAATACATGTTTACGCAACTTGGGGTGTTCTGGAGCATTGTTCGACCATTTCTGCGAATGGCAGTCTGACGAACATAAATACGGCAGCAAATAGTTTCAGCGGTTCTGCGTTCACGAACATTCTCGTTATCAATAGCGGAGTCCAGATAGATGTTGGTAACAGCACGAATACGACAAACAAGGCTATGACTATACGCACCAATGTGAACGATTTCACCTCGGTGGCTAAGATTACTGGAACAATACTCAGGTTGGGCGCGGAAACTATAATCGATGACATAGGGTTGCATTTGGGAAACAACAACGGAGAAGAGCATGGTGTGGCATCCAGAGGTATTGTAGCCAACGGTTATCCGCTGATTGTGGGAACGGGAATAATGTCGTACTATCACAGTCATGCCGGATATGAAGCTAATGCATACCCTCTCCTCAGAGGGGGATCGATAAACAGTAACGTCTCGAATCGTTACGATGGCGTCAGCGTGTATGACTCCAGTGTATATCCCAATGGTTCTGAGAATCCCGGCAACATTTCTACGACTCTCATAGTCCACAGCGGAACATGGTCGTGTATCGTTGGAGGAGGAGGTGAGGGGAGGAACGTGAACGGTTCGACGTATACCGTGGTTAAGAACGCAGTGGCCCTGGACACTATAGAAGGCGCGGGTGCGTCTGACGGGGGCCAATCGAGAGTAACCGGCTCGGTCTATCTGTATCTGGTAGGGACGTCCCTCGTGGGCGATACCTACGAGGAAAATCGGTTAATTGCTCTCAATGACGGAGATTACAAACAGGTCATACCCTACAGGTACAATCTCGACTCGAATATGCCTGCTTGGCCGTTTAAGATCACGTCCCCGGTTCCTGGTTCGACGAATACGTCGCCGATTTCCATCAACCACTCATCGATCCTCACGGGAGGCGGCGGTTCTAATAACGGATGTATCACTGAGGGAGATACGCATGTTTATGTGTCAGGAACATCGTCCGTATGGGATGCCCAGGCAGCAGGAAGGCACATGGTTTCCCCGGTATACGGAATAGCAAGCATAGAACTGTCCGGCAAAGCGATTGCCAACCATGTTCTGTGCGGCGGTATAACCGATGGTGCGGATGGTATACCCAATAGGAGTGTGGTCGGAGGGACCCGTGTGACGGTCAAGGATTCTGCCAAAGCGGCAACAGTCTGTGGCGGAGGATACGATACTTGGTTTGACTCTATTTACCCCACGATATATGGGGCAGATGTAAAAATGCAGGTCGATATAAAAGGCGGAACGGTTTGCAATGTTTACGGAGGCGGTTTCAGGTCTATCGTAGGGATGGAAAGCAATTATGTGAAAAGCATAACGGTCAACATCACAGGCGGAAGGATTCTGGGAGACGTTTACGGAGGCGGTTCCGGCGGATTGGATAAGATCGAGCATAGTGACAACGGTAATTATAATAACGGAAGCAGTAACACCGGTCGCTGGAACTCCACCGGAAGCAGTCAGGTTTACTGCGAAAGCATTGCAGTTAACGTAGAAGATGCTGTTGTGGACGGATGCATTTTCGGAGGAGGGAAGAGTGTCCCTGCCCTAACTTACAGACTCGACAACAGGAATTCAGAATATCGCGATAATGTGGCCGAGGTCATATGCGACAAGATTGATGTTACCGTAAAGGGCAATGCCCAGATTGGAGGGGATGTTTACGGAGGCGGAAGAGGAGTGATAACCGATCTGCCGTCCGGAAATCTGACCGCTGAGGACTACACGGATATGATCGTCATAACGCTGAAAGGCGAGATGAAGTACGTTCCGTGGTTCACCGGTGGATCCGGAATTACTATCCGTACTGGATTAGCCGGATACAGCAGCTACGCCCAAGTAAGATCAGAACAGATTAGCGTAACCATCGAAGGAAGCGCTTCCGTCGGATCCAGCGTTTACGGCGCAGGAGCTAAGGGACGCGTGATTCTCAGCGATACTGCTGATGTGATCAACAACGTGAGCGTGTCCGTATCGGGAGCCGCGAACGTGGGAGATTCGGTGTTCGGAGGCGGTCTGGAGGCGTATCTGATAGGAAACCCCACATCGGGCGTCATTCCCGCTACGGCTCCGACGAGCCCCACGGGAATAACTCCTCTCAATGTCGTGGTAGACATCTCGGGCTCCGCCAAGATTAACTCATGCGTTTACGGGGCAGGTTCCGAAGGAAGAGTCAACATCGGTACCGGAACTGTTACGGTCAACGTCGGAGGAAATTCGGCGGTAACCGGTTCCGTTTACGGAGGAGGACTCAAGGAGACTCTCACCGGCAGCACCGATCTGACCGTCAACGGCAGCGCCAAAGTAGGCGAATCTGTATTCGGAGGAGGAGATATCGGAACGAGAGACACATCCTCCGTTACAACCATGCAGACTCTCGTGTACGGAAATTCGAACGTTCTGGTGGACGGTTCGGCGCCTGCGGCCAACGGAAGCGTGGCGGTCGCGAAGAGCATCATCGGAGGAGGAAACTCCTGTCTGGTGAGCGGTAACAGAACCGTAGTCGTCACGGATTACATCGCCCCCGCGCCCATGGAGTCCCTCCAGAGCGCCGATACCATGGATATAATCCGTTCCTCGATGACTCTCGACGGAAGAGGCATAGGCGCTTCCGCATCGCCTTCGCTGAAATACTCGCTTTACGACATCGGAAGCCTGAAGATGATAGACGGATCCAAGCTGGGCCTGACCCAGGCCGTCGACGAGGTCAAGGAATACGGAAGTTATGTTTCCGACGGCGTTCTCTCGACCATGTCCAACCCGTCCAATACCATCCAGCTGAGCGGTGGAGTCATGTTCAACACCGGATACAAGCGCAGCGATACCGACAGTTACAGGCTGTACGGTCTGATAAGCGGATACACTATTCTTTCGAAGGATATCTCCGACGAATTCTACGGAGCGTACGCTTACGGCAGCCAGGAGTCTCCGGGTCATTTCGTCCAGACGAAGGGCGGAGTGTACGAGCTCATCCACTACATCGACAAAGACGCGGAGGCGTCGCACGACGAATTCAGGCTCTGGATTCTTTCCGGTGCCATCAAGCAAAACATGATTCTCGTGGCTACCTATGACGGAACGCATGCCGTCGCCGATCCCTCGACCGGCCTTATAGAGCTGATAACCGAGGACAACGACAGAAGCATTCTCTTCACCGGAGCCACGGTGTCTCTGGAAGCGGACGCCGTACTGAAATCCGGCAGCAGCGCTCTTTCGGACCCGGAAGACATGTTCATATCCGTAGGATTCCCGTCCGGCGAGTCGAACGTCAATTTCGGATTCGATCCGGCTACGAACAGATACGTGGGAGTTCCCGTAACCGGAAGTTTCGCGGACGTTTATGTGGGATCCGCGACCAGCGTCATACCCAAG
>JAEEKU010000019.1 GCA_016282555.1 Methanomassiliicoccaceae archaeon | reverse complement strand
GTATGCGAGCCCGGAATCCTCCCTCCGGAAGATGATCTGAAACTCGCAGAGATGGGAGAAAAAATCGGAAACGCGATCGGTCTCGGAGCAATAATGGATCTGGAAGCCGTTTACACCAGAAACGGGCTGCGCGCGCTGGAGATCGACGCCCGCATCCCGAGCCAGACCCCAGCCGCGGTATATGCCGCCACCGGGATCAACCTGCTCGAGGAGCTCGTCTGCTCCGGAACCGGAAAGAGCTCCGGAAAAACCAGGCGGCCCGGGTGCTCGGTTTACGAGCATTTCATCGTTTCGGACGGGATAATCCGCACATGCGGGGAAAAAGAGTTCGGGCATGTGGATCGTCCATATATAGAGAAGGACTTTTTCGGTGCTGACGAAGCGATAACGGATTACGGAAGGAGCAGCCATACCTGGCGCGCTACCGTGATAAACAGAGGAGAAACCATGCAGGAATGCCTCCATAAAAGACGCGAATTCATTACGGGCATGATGGCGGATCACGATTTAGACGAATTTATAGACAAATCACCGGAGATGATATGAATGACCAGACTTACAGGCAACGACATCAAGGACGTTTCCCAGGATCTCCAGAAACTGGAAGACGAACTCATAAGATTAACGGGAAGGAAGATCAAAAACATCGCTTGCGAAGCGGTGGGAATGTGGGAGCATGCCATCAATCCGGAGGCGTTCAACGTGGCGGTGGTTCCGGTGACCTCCGGTCTCGGAGTCATCTCCCGCTTCACCGAATCCGTCAGGGACATCTGCAACTGGCTGGGAATGAACGCCCACGTCACCAAAACCACCGACGTCCAGGGATTCGCCGAAGCCATAACGGAGAAGGCGGACATGATCCTGATGGCCGACGACAACGAGTTCATCGCCTACAACACCGAGGAGATGAGATACTCCGACAATTCGTCCTGCACCGCCAAAGGATACATAGCCGCGCTGAACGCCGCCGCGGGAAGCATTCTGGGAAAAGAGGTGCTGGTCGTCGGAGCCGGCAGGGTGGGAACCAAAGCGTGCCAGTTCCTTCTCGCCAAGGGATCCAAGGTCGCGGTTACCGATATCGACTTGGAAAAAGCGAGAAAGGTCGCCGAAATTCACAAGGGCACCAGAGTGATAGAGGACGTCGAAGAAGCAATAAGAAATGCGGATTACATAATCAACGCCTCTCCCGCCCACATAGACACGGGAAACATAAAGGAAGGAGCCGTCATATCGTCCCCCGGGGTCCCCCATACCTTCGACAAGGAAGCTTACAACAAAGCGGTGATCATCCACGATCCTCTGGTAATAGGCGCCGCCACGATGATAATGCAGAGCGCCTACTACTCCTACAAGGGATGCAGAAGGTAAGAATACATAACCGGAACGGGATCCGGGAAAAAGGAGTTGGAAAAATGAACTTCGATGCCAAAAGCGTGAGCCCGCAGGCGGTCAAGAGCCTCGCGGAAGAATACTACAGAAGCGGCTTCATGTGTGGAGAATCCGTAGCGGCGGCCGTTTTCAAAAGTTTCGGAGTGGAAAACGGAGAGCAGCTGACAGCCATGGCGTCCGGAATGGGCGCCGGAATCGGAAAATCCGGATGCCTGTGCGGAGCGCTTAACGGCGGAGTCATCGCGCTCGGGCTGTTTTTCGGAAGAACCGTCCCGGGAGATCCCTCCGGAAAAAAATGCATGGCGCTCTGTCACGAGCTTCACGACTGGTTCCGCGCTGCCAGTGCCAAGAACGCGACCTGCTGCCGCGTGCTCACCAAGGGATTCGACATGTCCAAGGGAGAGCACAAGGTCCAGTGCGTCGCCCTCACCGGGCTGTGCGCCGGGAAAACCGCGGAGATCATCTGCAGAGAGCTCGGTATCGAAAATACCGACAGCGAGCCGATCGAAGGGCTGAAAGAGCCTTTCCGTCCCTGAAACTTCAGCGCCGCCGGAGGAGTCTTCTTCCGGCCGGCTTTTTTTTCGCGAGCGTGCCGGCCGGGACCGCAGCAAACACTAATAATGGATAATCCATCCGAAAATACCGTATGTTCCAGATAGCGGTCTACGGGAAGGGCGGAATCGGAAAATCCACTCTCTCGGCCAATATTTCCTATTCCCTGTCGTTGAAAAACAAGAAGGTGATGCAGATCGGGTGCGACCCGAAACACGATTCGACCCGCCTCCTGCTCGGAGGAAGAGCCCAGACCACGGTTCTCGACTACGTCCGGGAGACTCCGGTCCTCCGCAGAAAACTGGAGGATGTGATTGAGATCGGATCCGGCGGGGTGCTGTGCGCGGAATCCGGAGGGCCGGAACCGGGGATAGGCTGCGCCGGCAGAGGCATACTGACGACCTTCGACACCCTCAAAAAACTCGGAGCAGACTCGTACGACACGGATATCAGGGTGTACGACGTCCTCGGGGACGTGGTCTGCGGCGGATTCGCGGTTCCGCTGAGAGAGGAGTACGCGGACGCGGTTATTCTGGTCACTTCCGGCGAATTCATGTCGATGTACGCCGCCAACAATATAATGAAGGGACTCGCCAACTTCGATACGGGAAAACCCCGCCTGCTGGGGCTGATACTGAACTCCCGCGGAGTGGAAAACGAGGAGGAATCGGTTAAAAGATTCGCGGACGCCGCGGGGGTTCCCGTGATCGCGGCGATACCCAGGGACAGTTCCTTCAGGGCCGCCGAAGCGGCGGGAAAAACCGTCAGGGAGCTGTTCCCGGATTCCGATCTATCCGTTGCGATCGACTCCGTGGCGGATCTGATTATAAAAACTTCCGAGGGGAAGCAGCCCCTTTACGATCCCAGGCCGCTGGACGACGATCAGATGACGGATCTCGCGGCCGGAAGACCCGTGAGGCCCGGCTCCCCGGAGAAGATCCGAGATCCGTGCTCCGGATGCGGCAGGCGCCGTTCGATAAAAGGCACCCGCATAATGGATTCCTGCGCCGCGTTCGGAGCGATGGCCGCCTTCATGAAACTGACCGACTGGACTGTGCTGCTTCACGGTCCGGAGAGCTGCATGTACCTCATGGAGATGAGCCGCGGAGGCATGTCCCGGAGCCTTTATCCGGAGAGCGCCGGCGGAACCGCTGCCGCCCTCAAGGTCTGCTGCACCATGATGGACGATTCCGCGTCGATCTTCGGAGGGACCGGAAAGCTGAAAGAGAAGCTGGAGGAGCTCTGCGAAGAAGGATGCGGGAAGATCGCCGTCGTAACCACGTGCATGCCCGGGATCATAGGAGATCATTCCGCGGATGCGATCGAGCACATAAGAAAAAAATACCCCGGCGCGGAACTGGCTCTTATCGAATCCGACGGCGACATAGCCGGGGACTACACCGACGGATTCCGCATGGCCGTCAGAGAGATAACCGGAATGATAGATCCTTCCGTCCGTCCCGAAAGGAGATACGTGAATCTCGTCGGGATTTCGTTCTTCGATCTGCAGTCCCCCGGATGCATGGCCGAGCTGGACAGGATCCTGTCGGTGTTCGGGCTTAAGATCAACTGCAGGTTCCTCGACGACTGCCCCTCCGGAGATATCCGCATGTTCTGCCGCGCGGAAACCGATCTACTCCTCTCCGGATCGCCGTCGGATCTGAGCATTATGGGCATGATCTCGGAACGCACCGGAAGAAAGCCGTTCCCGTGCCCGCTTCCGATCGGAATGAAGGATTACGGCAAATGGCTGGAAGCTATGGGAAAATTCGCCGGGATGGAAGAAGAAGCGGCGCGCGAATGGAAAAATGCGGAAGAAAAATACGATCTCTACGTGAGAAACAACAGAAAAGTGTTCGAGGGAAAGAAAATAATCATTATCGACCGCCTCAAGCGCAGCTGCGTATGGGCGGCGGAACTCCTCGCGGATCTCGGAGCTGAAATCGTAAGAATCGGATGCTTTTCCAGATGCGGAGAACCCGGAATGACCTGTCCGGAGAGATTCGGCGGGGTCACCGTGGAAAATTACTCCCCGAAAATGCTGGAAGACGATCTGGAATCTCTGGATCCGGATCTCCTTATATGCGATCTCCTTTTCCGCACCGGAAAGAAATGCAGAACCGCGAGGATCGGCCGCTCCGGAGTCGGACCCGGAGGGGTGCTGAGATTCGCCGATTACGTTGGAAACGTGCTGCGGCTTCCCGCGACGGAAGGATGGAAGGAGGACGGGGAATGAGAAGAAGCCTGCCTGACGGATTCAGCGCCGCGATTATGGCGGCGGAAAGCGTGGAGAACGCCGCGGTGCTTCTTCACGGGCCGGGAGGATGCAGGGTGAGGCACATGGTCTATTCCGAAGCCGTATACTCCAGGAAAAATTCTCCCCGGATAGAGTACGCGGAGGATTACTTTTACTGGTACCCCAGGGTTCCGGCGACGTATCTGGACGGCTACGACTTCATCAACGGCGCGTACTACAAAACAGCCGAGGCGCTCCCCATGGTGGACGCGTCTGGCGCGGATCTCATCGTGATAATCAATTCTCCGGGCGCCGGGCTCATAGGCGACGATCACGGCAGCGCCGTCAACAGGCTGGGGCTCGGGGACAAGACGATCATTCTGGACGAATCTTTGTCGTCTATGCCGGCTCCGGAATGCTACGGCGGAATGCTCCGCAGGATAATGGAGCATCTGTCTCCGGAAAGGAAAACGGTCATAAAAGGATCGGTGAACCTGCTGGGACTGTCGCTTTTCGACAAGGACCGGGAGGATGCCAGGGAGGAGCTGCAGGGGATGGTGGAATCCATGGGGCTTACCGTGATCTCCTGCCCCGGAGCCGGCGCTTCTATCGCCGATCTCAGAAAATCTGTTCTCGCAGAATACAACATCATCGTCTGCCCGGAGTTCTGCTCCGGACTCAGGGAGTATTACGAATCGCTGGGCATACCCTCTGTCCGCTCTCCCGCGGGAGCCCCCGCCGGCTTCGACGCCTGCGAGGCGTGGATCAAGACCATATCGGAAAAAACCGGATGCGATCCCTCTCCCGCACTGGAAATAATTAAAAAGGAAAGAAAAAAAGCCTACGAAAAACTGCGCGGACAGGGATACAGGGCGATGAGGATCAAAGGGCTGACGTTCTCCGCCGCCGGGCTGTCCTCGGTCATCCGTCCGCTGACGCTCTGGCTTCACGGATATCTGTCCATGGCCCCGCGCGCGGTATCCCCCGACCCGGGATCCGATCCGGAAGAGACTGAGCTTCTGAGAGATTTTCTGGAAAAGCAGGGATTCTCCGGAGTTTTCGGAAAGGAGCCGGTCCCGTGCGACGCGGTTCTGTGCGAGGGGCTCACCGCGAACCGCATGAAATCCGCCGGAGAATGCCGCATAGAGATCTCTATAGGCTACACCGGATTCAGAACAGATAACGTCATCCCCCGCCCCGTATACGGAATTCTCGGCTCCAGATACATTCTGGACGAGCTCCTGCGCGGGGCGAAGGATGTCTGAGTTTTAGGATTTCCTCTTCAGCAGGTAGTAATCCACGGCGAAGAACGCCACCATGAACACCGCCAGTACCGCCAGGGAGATCCACGGGAAATCCAGATAATCCGGCAGAGCCGCCGCCCTTATCACGCTGCTGGAATGGGTGAGAGGGAAGCAGTACAGGATAGCCTGGAACACGGGATTCAGATCCGATACGGAGAAGAACGTTCCGCACAGGAAGGTCATGGGCAGGATGAGGAGAGAGTTGAGCGTAGACATGCTCTGGTGGGATTTGGCCAGAAGAGCCGCCGCCATTCCCAGCATCGAAAACGTGACGCACGAGAGCACTATGCAGAGCACTACCAGAGGCGAGATGATAAGATAATCCGGCTCGAGGCACAGTCCGATGGCGTATATCAGGAACGCGCTGATAAGCCCTCTGAGAAGCCCCAGAACGCATTTCCCCAGAACTATGGAGGTGATGCTGAGCGGACACATCATCATCTCGTCGAAACACTTGTAGTAAAGCCTCTGAACGTTCATTCTGGCCGCGGTCGACGAAAAGGACGACGAAAGCGATGAGAGCGCGGCGATACCCGGAATCACGAACGCCACGTACGGCACCCCGATATCCGTAACCCCGCTCCTGAGCCCGTATCCGAAGGCTATCAGATACAGAATCGGGCTCATGATGCTCATTACCATTATGTTCAGGAAATTATGCTTCATGAACATGATGTCGCCCCATGCGACATGGTACGTATCGACAAGCAGATTTCCCATTCTCATGCCCCCACGCTTTTTCCGGTAAGCTCCACGAAAACGTCTTCCAGGTTCGTATCCCTCATCGAAACGTTGGTGCTTATCCCGGAAACGAAATTCCTGGCTTCGTCCCTGCTGCTGAAATATTTGTACACGGTGTGATCGCCGT
>JAEEKU010000018.1 GCA_016282555.1 Methanomassiliicoccaceae archaeon | reverse complement strand
TCCTCCGATACGCGAAGCGAACCGCTCTCATCGATCATTATCCTGAGGAAGAATCCGTCATCCCCGTATAGACGCAGATATCTGGCGCCGGCGGATTCCTCGATCGAATGGCCTCTCAGAACGAATCCGCTTCCGTACAGCCTGTATTCGGTATCGGGCGAGATGCTCACTCTTATCTCGTCCTCTCCCTTCCATCTGCAGGACGTCAGATGCATGATCTTCTTGCCGTCGCGTATTTCCGCAGTATAACTTGATTCCGTCATATTCTCCGTTTCATCCGGGGACCATCCGGACATATCGGATCCGGTTACGGCGTTCACGTCCTTTGCGGCGATGGAAACCGAATCGGATACCAGTTTATAATTGACGACCAGAACTCCCTTTCTTATCCTGCTTTTAACCGATTCCTCGCGCATCTCCGGTCTGAGCACCACAATCATGAATACGACCAGGAAAACGCATTCGACGATCATCCACCAGAACGTGGTATAGCCGAACATCCCGTCGGTAAGCCCGAGGACATCCAGCATCTGAGCCGTGAACGTCGTCGCGAAACTGATCATGCATATTCCCAGCAGGCGGAAGGAGCTGTAGCGGTCTCCGAGCAGGCAGAGGATGGAGCTGATTATCATCGCGAGATCCATTATCAGGGAGAGCACTGCCGACGGAACCGTATCGACCTGGGTTATTATGGTAAGCATCTGCGCCATATTCATAAACCCGAATGTGACCCCGGCGACGAAAACGGCGAATCTGAGGGATCTGTCGAAAGACAGGAGAACTATCGATCCGGAATAGGCATAGACCGGCATAAGAATGTAAGCCCAGGCCGAGTCCAGCAGCTGTTCTCTCACAACCATGAACGCTCCCGCTATCGCCATGCCTATCATCAGCAGGCCCATGACCGCAATCAGGATCCTGTTGACGGTGATCCGGCCGGACCGATTCTTCCGTCTTTTTTTGAAATTCATGCCGGCTCCCTCCTTTTTATGAGGATTCTGAATTCCGTGCCGTCCTTTCCGCGTCCGTGCAGCATGCCGCCGGATTCTCTTATCTCGTCGACCCTGAATCTGTTGGCGTTGAAAATCGAATCTCCCTTGTGCATCACGGTCATGAACAGGGGGTCCTTTCCTTTCCATATCTGCGCTACGGCGGTGGATCTCAGCTCGCCGGTGAATATTTCGAATACCATTTCCGACTGGACGAACCCGTCGTCGATGCGCTTCCATTGCGGCCCCGAGCGTTCCAGCAGTTCTTTCGCAACGTCGTCGTAGATGTACGATTCCTCTTCCAGAGAATGGGCGGCGCGCACCCGATCCAGAACCGCGGCGTATCTGGCCAGAATAGTGTTTTCGCGGACGAACCTGGTGTCCAGAAGCGCTACGATCGCCAGATACATCATGAAGTTCAGCAGATAGTAGTACGCGTCAACCTGGAACGGCAGGAAGTCGAAATTCTCTTTGATGTACTGATCCGCGACGATGAAGAGCAGATCCGTGCTCGCCAGAATCGATGCGGAAATAATCAGCGACGTGCGGCTGACGACATTTCCTCTCGTGAAATGGAATCCCACGCGGATGAAATTCAGAGCCAGTGCGACGAATAAAAGTTCGAATATGATTATGGCGATATTGTCGGCCGAAGATATATCGTTCAGACGGATAAACAAGCGGGACACCCCGAGGGCTGTCGCGTACGCTCCCGTCATCTTCACCCGGTCTTTCCGGCTCAGAGCGATTACCGATATTCCGCCCGGAATCAGAACCGCGAATCCGATGAAATACAGGATTCCAGCGCCTCCGTCGATCCCGAGATAGATTCTGTATATCCCCTGGCCGATCATCGTTACGCCTAATATTATCCCGACCGCCGATGCAAGAATGCCGTATGCGATATCCGTTCTGGCTCTGGCTTTTTCCCAATCCATGTTCCGCCGTCCCTTCAATTTCTTTTCAGAAGGCGTTTGCCTATCAGCACGGTCGCCGCGCCGATGATTACCGCGGATATCAGCAGCGCGAACGCGATCCATGAATCGTCAGGTTCCGACAGCGGACCCGACACGGCATACATCCCCATGCTGTCTGTTTTGAATGATACATACCCGCCGGAGGCGGCGAATTCTTTCTTTTCCAGACTGCCGTCGTAAACGTCTAAGAAATACACGCCCGTTTCTTTCGGGTTTTTATCCGTCCTGAGAGTAACGGCCGCCTCTCCGCCCAGTTTCTTAATTCCGTATGAATCGGACAGTTCGATGACCTCTTCGCTGCTGAGTCTGTCGCGCAGTCCTGCGGGAACCTTACGTACGATCTCTTCGTCAGTCATTCTGAGGTATCTGATTTCGTTGTCTGCGCCCGGCGAAAGACTCCGGACGGACGGCTTATCGAATATTATGGTATCGTCTCCGCAGTTTACTCTCAGTCCTTCGGTGGCGAAACCGATCATAAAAGCCTCGCCTCTGCCGATGGTGAAGCGGTAATCGTGATCTCCTTCGGCATCTATCTCCGCTACGGATTTGAAATTCAGTATCTTCAGCAGGTCTCTGATGCTGCCGGAGTCCGGATTAAGCACCGGACTGATATCGTTCCACAAATCGAATTTCAGAGGAGAACATGACAGGTTTATGCCGGGATCCGAATATTCGAACGAATCGAAACTGAGATGAATGAGGAACCGGGGTGCCGCGGCCGTGATTTTTATATTCAGGCCGCTGACGGTCACTTCCTGAACCGGGAGCCCTTCCGGGCCGTACATGCGGTATTCGGTTTTTTCCAGTTCGACCGTTCCTTCCGCCGCGCCTGACGAGATGATAATCTCCGTCAGATCCTTCATGCTGCCGGGCAGATCCGATACTCCTTTGAATTCCGCTTTAAATCCGGATACGGTCGTGTCCGCTCTGAATGAACCTAAGCTGTTCGTTTCGGTGCCTTGGAACGCCATCTTATCCATTGTGAGGGACACGCGGGGCTCGGGGCCGGAAGCCATTCCGATAGCCAGTTTTTCGACGCGTACGTCCAGCGGATCATCCGGTTCCACGCGGTTCACAATGACGGAATCCGCAGACAAAGCGAACTCTTCCGATACGGATACCGCCGATCTGCTGCCGTCTTTCATCGCCGAGGCGGGCAGTTCCATGTATATGCGCATGCCCGAATTGTTCACGGGATATATGCGCACATTTCCGATGTGCAGCTCAGCGCTGTAGTACGGAGAATCCTGATCTTTGTGTGAATCGACGGAAAGGCTCATATCTGTGATCTGAAAAGGATTAGGATAATCAGGGACTCCGTATTTTCCCCCGATATCGATTTTCAGGTCTATTCTGGCAAGATCCAGCAGACCTATGTATCTTAGGAGCTTGTCCGTCGTGGACAGAAGACCCGGCGCGCTGATGCCTCTTTTGTAATCCGTGAGGTCCAGTTCCGCCGATATGCGGATATCCGACCGATCCTCTGACGAGTAGACTGACGTATAGCCGCCTATCGTTATTTCGAGACTGCGGCTGTACGAAACGTTAAGAGCGAAAGTTCTCACTTCGCCGGAATGCTGATAAACGGATTCGACGGAGGCATCCTCCGCCCGTACGGTCATTTCCGGCAGAGGCACCGGCAGCCCCTCCGCTACCAATGATTTTATAACGATGCATCCGAGCCCCGCGGAAGAGAAAGTTATGGTCTCTCCCCCGGACTCTACGAACAACCTGTCCACGGTTACGGTTACGCCGTCCTCTATTTCGATCCCGGCCCCGCCGGTGACATGAAGCTCTTCGATCCGGGTATCCTCGGTATAACGGACGAGGTCCTCTACCGGGGCTGTCTGCGGCGAGGAATATTCCCCGTTGACGACCGCTTCGAAAACGGAAACGGTTCCCGGGGACAG
>JAEEKU010000017.1 GCA_016282555.1 Methanomassiliicoccaceae archaeon | reverse complement strand
CTTCTTCCTCCGGGACGTCTCATAGCGCCCCAGCGCTGAATCGTCCGCTTTATCGCCCTTCAGAAGCGATCTGAATTCTCCAATTCTGCCCAAAAGCATCCCCCGGAACCGTAAAAAGCCGGACTGCCCGGAGACAGCCCGGCGGGAAAAGATTTCAGCTCATCTTATAGACGAGATGCGTGTTGAACGAAGTTCCTCCGAGTTTGTTGAACTCGTCCATGAGCTGCTCGACATCATAGCTGCAGTCTTTGTTGAGCATCGAAAGGAAGTACATTCCTCCGATAACGCTGCGGAGACCGCCCATGAGATCGTTGGAGATCAGATAGACCTCCTTGTTCTTGATCGCGGTGATGTTGTCCCACCCCGCGCGCGACGTGATAGCGTCGAACTGGGTCTGGCGGCCCTCGTCGTTCCACTGGGCGTTGTACATTATAGTGTAGTAGATGTCGGGGTTGGTTTCGATTATCGTGGAAACGTCTACGTAGACGTATCCGCCTTCGAACGGGTTGTTTCCTCCCGCGAGCCTCATAAGGGTTCCGGGCGTGGAAGTGTCTCCCATGACGCGGAATTTGGTGGACGACCAGCTTTCCATGGTGTTGACGATGGTCTTGTCTGTCGTGGGAGCCTTCTCTTGGATGATCTTGTAGTACTTGTCGAACCATTCGAGGACTTTGCCTGCTTTCTCCGGCATTCCCAGAGCGAGACCGAGCGCGGTTATGTCGGCGTGAATCTCGTCGAGTTTGGACGCGCCGATCTCCAGTACGGGAATCTTGCTGGCATCGTAAACGGACGCGTCGCCGTCGTAAAGGATCACGAGGTCCGCGCGGTTGGCGATGGCGACATCGGCGCTCTGCGGAGAAGACGAGCCCACGCTCGCTTTCCCGGCGTAATAGGATCCGATGTTGGTGTCTTTGAGGACCGTATCGGAAGTCGCTACGACCTTGTCCGTAGCTCCGAGAACCACGAAAGCTTCTGCCATGTATTTGGTGTAGACGACTACTCTTTCAGCTGGCTTGTCGAGCTCCACGACTTTGCCGTTGTGATCCGTGACCCTTATTCCGGTAACATTGACATTTACGGTCTTCTTTACGTCGTCCACCGTCAGCGAGATTGTCGATTTTCCTTTTTTCAGTCCGTGTACTATTCCGTTGTCGAAAGAATAAACGTCGGTGTTGGCGGGAGTTATCACCAGATCCTTCTGGTATTTGGACGGAGTTACCGTCACCTTCAGTTCTGCCGAGTCTCCGGCTGAAACGGTGATATCGGAGGCGGCGATCTGGATGTTGCTCTTGTCGTTCCCTCCGTTTCCGTTGTTCATGAGAATTACGGCTGCCGCCGCGGCTATGATTATTATCGCGGCGATTGCGGCTATAGCTATTGTCTTCCTCTCCATGCAACCACTTGGATGCATTATCCAAAATTACTATATAGAAACTGCGGGGATTCTGAAAAACAATACGAAAGAACCGGAAGACCCTCGGCCGCGATCGTTAAGTTCTTCCAGAAAAGACTCGGTTTTACCGTACAATTCCTCCAGCTTTTCTCTGGTTTCCGGGGAGGCGTTCCACAGCCCGCGTTCGATCGCCTCCTCCAGCGCGCCGAGGATGTTCATCAGCGCATACGGATTACATTCCGTCATCCACTGCCTTGTACCTTCATCGAAAAGATACCTGTCTGCTAAACCGTCGTACATCCAGTCTTCGGTAATGTCGGAGGTCACGCCCCATGCGAGAGTATACTCCGTTATGTTGGAAATTTCACCAGCTCCGCGGTATCCGTGTTCCTTAAGCCCTCTGATGAACTTCGGGTTCAGCACTTTGCTGCGGAACACGAAACGCAGCTCCTCCCTGGCCGATCTTATCTTGCCCGAATCCGGATCCGAATCGTCTCCCATGAATGACAGGTAATCGTTTTTATGCGCCCCGTGCGCCCTCACGTAGGCGTTCATCCCGCCCAGATACTGATAGTAATCGTCGCAGTCCAGCAGATCTATCTCCCTGTCGGCGACGTTTTTAACGGTAAGAGCCAGTGATCCGAATCTTCTCGAAAATTCCGGCTTCAGGGACTCTCCGAAATGCCCGCGGGAATAACCGTTGCTGATCCAGTCGGAATAGCGATCGGCTATATCCCCGATGCTCCGGCAGTTCTCGTCCGCCACCGAGAAATTCACTCCGGTCCCGTACGCCCCCGGCGGAGCCCCGAATATCCTGACGGAATTCCGGCGGCGGATCTCGTCGACCGCAATGCCGGAAGCCAGACCGTCGACTATATCTTTTCTGAGATTGGCCAGCAGCGCGTTGTCTTCATCCGATTCATCCAGATCCGATATCAGCCGGACGGCGTCGTCCAGAAGATCTATGGGCCCCGGAAAGGTATCTCTGAAAAGACCCGTTATGCTGATCGTGACGTCGGCTCTGGGCCTTCCGAGCTCTCCGAGCGGAATCGGTTCCAGACCAGCCACCTTCCCTCCCGGGGTACCCCATACGGGCCTGACCCCGAGCAGCCGCAGTATGAACGCGATATCGTCTCCCCCGGTCTTCATCACATCCGTAGCCCACAGCACCACCCCGATTTCCCTGGGAAACGTGCCTTTCTCTTCGATGAAGCGATCTATCGTCTGTTCAGCGAGACGGCTTCCCGTTATCCAAGCGGGTTTAGTCGGAACCGAGTCCG
>JAEEKU010000187.1 GCA_016282555.1 Methanomassiliicoccaceae archaeon | reverse complement strand
GGGGTTCTGGCTCAAGGGGAAAGGATCCAACCTGGGAGCGGTTCTGAAGGATGCGATCGAGTCCAACTGGCCGGGGGAGATAGACACCTATTCCGGGAGCTCCGGCGGGACGGACGTGGCCGACTGGATCAGCATCCTGTTCGGCCTGGGCAACGAGAGGATCGGCGACTCCTCGTGGGCGTACTGGAGCCAGTGGTGCTGGATCGATCACAAATGGAGCTACAACGACTGGACCCTCGGATATTACGATCCCGCGGTGTATCCGTACCTGGAATGCATTTACCTTATCTCCACTCCGGATCCGTACAGCGGGGAGTACGCGATCGACAAGGGCGGCCCGGAGCCTGATCCGGATGCTGACGGGATACGCTGCATGAAGAACATCCTGACCGCGGAGTTCAGGCTTCCCGACGGAACGCTGTGGGATTCCAGAGAGGTGAGGTACGGCGAACGCGCCGATGTTTCCGGAATCAGAGAGCCGGCTCAGGAGGGCATGGGGTTCGCCGGATGGGGGGACACGACGGCCCCGGTGACCGAGGACATAATATTCACAGCGTCGTTCGCCGAGGTTCTGCCAGGAATGGTCTGCGTCACGTATCTTTCTGAGGACGGAATTCTCATCACGAAGGAGTACGTCATGCCCGGATCTCCGGCATCGTACGCCGGAATACCTTCCAAGCCTGAGACTAAGCAGTATTCCTACGAGTTCAGAGGATGGAGCTCTGATCTTTCATCCGTTTCCGGAAACACGGAGGTCAGGCCGGTATTCGAGCCTGTTCTCCGTTCGTACGAAGTCAGATTCTACGACTACGACAGATCTCTGATCGGAGTTTCGGAGACGAAGTACGGGTTCCCGGCGGAGCTTCCGGAGGAACCGGAGAGGGCTCCGACCGCCAGATACCAGTATTCCTTCGCGGGCTGGAGCGCCACGCCCAACGGCTACGTTCCGGTGGATCTCGGCAGCGTAACGGACACGGCGTTCGCATACGCGTACTACGAGCCCGAGTCCAGGCTGTACACGCTGACCTTTATGGAAGGGGACTCCGTGGCAGGAAAGTATCAGGCGAGGTACGGATCGTCCATAGGGGGAATCATTCCGGCGGAGATATTCAGCGGAACGGCCCTGGCCAAGATGTACGCCGATCCCGGGCTGACGAAGGAGATTCCTGTAAATCAGATCGTCGTCGGGGACACCACGGTTTACGTCGCCAGAATCGCCGGATCCTATTACGCCCCGCCGGACGGAAAAGGGGGCATGGCCGGCGACACCGTGACGGTATCATTCGACGGCGAACTTGCGAGGAACGCGGCGAAAGAAGGAGACACTATAGTTCTATGCGATCTTTCCCAGTATCCGAACAGCACCGCGGTATCCGTCAGCGGGGATTCCCTTTCGGCGCTGGCCTCCGTTCACGGGGAGGAGACTATAGTGATACTCAAGGTTCCCCGCGGTTCCCTGTCCCTGCCGCTGTCGTATCTGTCAGGCATCGCCGGCGACGGATCCGTTTCGTTCTCGGTTCAGAACGGCCCGTTCAGCGTCAAGATATCCTCCGCCCTGAAGAAGCTGAACTACAGCGGTTTCTACCGCCTGAATCTCCGCGCGGACGGCTCCTCCGTAACGGAGCTTCCGGGGCCGGCCGAAGTCTCTCTTCCGCTGGAACTCGATTCCGGAATGCACGCGGACGTCTGGAACATTTCCCCCAGCGGCGCCGCGACGCATATAGAGCCGGTCTTCGCCGGGGGAAGAGCGGTGTTTTCAGCTTCTCTCATGCAGTTCTACGCGGTGGGAACCACGGATAAGGCATCAGTGAGGCAGACCGTGGTATGTCCGTACGGCGAGTGCGAGTATTCCCTGGAGGGCTCCGGCCTGAAGGGCAGCTCGGTTCTGGAATCCATGTATCTGGACAATATGGGAGAGATTCTGTTCGTCCCGTCGTCCTTCGGCGGATGCACGCTGTCCGCAATCGGCGCCGGAGCGTTCGGGGGAGTCGTCAATGCTCCCGCCGCAGTGATCCCGGTGACGGTGGAGGCGTTTTCCTGGACAGCATGGTCCAATCAGAGCATCCGCGACGTGTATTTCCTGGGGGACGCCCCCGTTTTCGAGGGAACGGCGCCGGAGGGCGTCGCCGTACATCATACCGGGGGACCGGGCTGGGAAACCGGCGAAGCGGATCTGGAGATCAGCGTTTACAGCGGATCGTACCGCAAAGACACCTACTCCTTCTCGTACTACATCGTCGGGGACTCGGCGGTCGTCCACAGGTTCATCTCCGGGCCGTACGTCCAGTTTCCGGAGTCGGTCTCCGCCGGGGGCGCCTCGTATCCGCTGGCGTACATCGGGGACTCGGCATTCATGTTCTCCAAGGACAGGGAGATAAGGGAGCGGTACAAGCTGGAGAACGAGTCCCGGTCCGTGCCGGAGATCGTGGAGCTCAGCGGCCAGGTCAGGGGGATACACACCGGCGCCTTCCGCGATTCCGCGCTGTCCGCTCTCTATTCCGCGGGATCGGTAGATCACATATGGGACTACGCTTTCAGCGGATGCTCCGGGCTGTCCAACGTTTCTTTTTCGGACGGTCTGGTTTTCATCGGGGAATACGCTTTTTCGTCCTGCGGCGGCAAGGCGTTCACCCGCTTCGACGCTCCGGACACTCTGAAATCGATCGGAAAGGGGGCGTTTTACGGCTGCTCCTGTCTTTCCGCGGTATCTCTGGGAAAATCGCTGGAATCCGTTCCGGAGGACTGCTTCGGCCATTGCTCCGGACTTACGGATCTCTCCATTCCTGATTCGGTGAGGAGCATAGGGGACCGGGCGTTCTACGGATGTTCCGGGCTGCAGTTCGCGGATCTCAACAAAACGGAAACCGTCGGAAAGGACGCCTTCTATTCCCCGTACGGGACGTCGGTGATGGAGTTCGCCGTCTTCGGAGAGAACCTGGCATCGCTGGGACAGGGAGCTTTCGGAAACTGCTCCCGCATATCGGAGCTGGAGGTCCACTGCGCGAAGTTCCCGTCATTCGAGGGCGCTTTCACGGATGTGGATCTGGACGCGATCTCGATCTTCGCTTCGGACGATGTGCTGGACTCCTGGTCGGAGTACAGCGTCCGGCCGATATACGAGCCGGAGCCCCGTAAGGACGAGACGCTGCTGCTGTCGGTGGAGATCGGGATGACGCTGTTCTTCGCGATCGCCGGGGTCGCCGCGTTCTTCAGGAAGTCGAGGATGCGACGGCGATCGGGAACGGAAGAGCGTCGCGAGGCGGGATTCCGCGTCTTTACCGGGTACGCCGGCGGAACGGGCAGAATGAGGTTTCCGGAAGCTATGATCGCCGGGTATTTCCGCGGAGGCCGGCTAACATATATTGCCGGGAAGTTATTCATCCTCCGGTGAAGTTATCATGAACAGGGAGCCGGACGATATGATCGTGTGTCCGTACTGCGGCATGTCTTTCCGCGAAGGATGTTCTCCGCCGGCGCGCCGGGAAGAATACTGGTGCATGAAATGCGGCCATACCTGGATCAGCCGCGGCGGATCGCCTCCCCGCAGGTGTCCGTCGTGCAGATCGTCGGAATGGAACTCCCGTCCGAAGGAAGAGGTCCGCTGCGACGTGTGCGGCCATACCTGGATCCCCCGCGGGGGATGTACGCCCACGATGTGCCCCAAATGCAAGTCGGCATCCTGGAACGGTTCGTGTTCCGATTCCAAAGCCGCTAGGGAGGAGAAGCTGGTCCGGGCTATGGCTATGTATTCCGAGGGGGCCGGATGCGTGGAGGCCGCGCTGGCCACGGGCGTCCCCCTCGAGTCCCTGATAGGGAAGATTCTGTCCAAGAGCGGCAGCCGGGTGAGAATGGAGCCGGTAAAGAAGCGAGGGCCGGAAAGCAGAAATCCGTATCCGGACAGCCGCGGCAGGACCGGTTCCGGCAGTTTAGGGATCGTTCTTCCGTTCCGGGCTGGCGGACCGGATCTCCCTCGTACTCCAGAAGGGCGAGGGCGGCCGAGTTGGAAGCTTTTGATGCCATCCTCAGATCCGCGTCGCTCCCGCCGATGAGAATCACATCCTCCTCCGACAGGGGATATCTGCGTATCTGGGCGGCGAGGTCCGGGGACTTCTCGTCAATATCCCATTCCGGCGGAAGAAGAAGTTTTCCGTTTCTGTAGATTACGGTGGTGCAGCCGTCCGCGCCGATTTTCAGGGCGCAGTTCCTCTGCTCTATGCCCTTGTTTATCCTGTTTCCTTTTCCTTTTATCAGGAGGGGGACCTGATAGGCGCCGATGGCGGAATCGGTGTGATCCAGCCTCATGTATGTGATGCCGACGGTTCTTATGAAATCCAGACCGGTTTCGGTAATGCCCACGCCGTAGCGGTTGACGCTGACGAAATTCATCGATTTCAGTCTCTGGATGATGGTGCGGACTACGCCTTCCCCGATATCGGTGGCGCGGGAGATGTCGGCCCTGCCTATGACCTCGCTGAAGCGGAAAGAATCATATACGGTCTCAAGGACGAACATGAGGTCGTTGTCATCGAAGGATTTCCTGTTTCCGGTCTGCGCGAGTATTGTAAGCACAGCCGGAGAGATGATTGGGGAATATTTAATTTTTTACTTAAGCATCCATAAGGAAAATTCATAGTGCATCGTTTATTTAAATAGATTATATAAACAATATTTAAAGCAATGAATTTTGCTGGACATAGGTTATAAAAAAATCCACGCAATAGAGTTAAATCTGAAAAATTATCTTATATGCTTCGGCGGAATCGTCCAAACCGGCTACGATGTGCACCGTTCCGACAGTGTACGGGAGGGCTCGCGAAGGATGCGGACGCCAGAACATTTGAGATGGAAATATGAATAATGTATCCAAAGCTTTGTTCGCGGGCATTGTAGCCATTCCGACTGCCTGATTTGACTGGGCGAATCGATTATTCGGTTCGCCTGGTCCCTATTCAAAGGGAGATAGTATGAAGAATAAGATAGCAACATGGTTATTGGCAGTTGCGTTCGCCTTTGTTGTGGTTTGTACATTAGGTTCCTCTGTTGCGGATGCAGATCCAATTGTTACTGAGGACGGAGTCGTATATGTGCTCAATGAGGGGGGAGGCGACTATTATGCAGAGGCTTCAGCTTATGACGGGGAGTCTCAAGAAGTTGTAATAAAATCCGTTATAGTGTATGAGGGGATTGAATATCCAGTTATACTCATAGAAGATGACATTTTTAACATACTCAGCAGTACCTCAAGTGCTGATGCCGAAAAGAGAGCAAATATCGTGTCCGTAACAATCGAGGACAATGATCAGTTGCTGTTACCATCATCGATGCTCGAAGGGCTGAAGAATCTCGAATCAGTTACGGTTGGAGAAGGAATTACTGAATTGCCAGTGTCATTTTGTTATGGATGTTCTAAACTGGCAGAAGTAGTATTGCCCTCCTCTATCGAAAGAATCGGAAGCTCGGCATTCGCATACGACAAATTGTTGACAAG
>JAEEKU010000016.1 GCA_016282555.1 Methanomassiliicoccaceae archaeon | reverse complement strand
CTCTCTTTTCTGAGACCGAATTTTCCCAGAACCATCGCCGGAATCGTGAGGGAGAACGGAGGCATTCCGTATCTTACGGACTGCAACACTCTGTATCCCGGGTCCAGGAAGAACGCCGTGGAGCACCTGGAATGCGCGGAGATCAACGGCTTCAATCCCGTATCCGCCGGATGCAGGATAATCATCGGAGACGGCCTCAGGGGAACCGATGACGTCGAGATACCGGTGGACGGGGAATACGTCAAAGCCGCCAAGATCGGCCGCGCGATCGCCGATTGCGATGTTCTGATCACGCTGACGCATTTCAAATGCCATGAAATCACAGGTTTCGGCGGAGCGATAAAGAATCTGGCTATGGGGTGTGCTTCCCGCCGCGGCAAAATGGAGATGCACAGCGCCGGAAAGCCCTCTCTGAATCCGGAGAAATGCATAGGGTGCGGAAGATGCGTGAAATCATGCGGGCAGAACGCGATAAGAATCGTGAACAGGAAAGCGGAGATAAACGGAGAATTATGCGCCGGATGCGGAAGATGCATCGGAATGTGCAATACCGACGCGATTTATGCCGAATACGATCAGGACGGTTCTATAGTGAATAAGAAGATGGTCGAATATGCCGCGGCCGTGATCAAAGACAGGCCTAATTTCCACGTTTCTTTCGTGATGGACGTTTCGCCCTTCTGCGACTGTCATTCCGGAAACGATGTGCCGATAATTCCCGACGCCGGGATACTGGCCTCTTTCGATCCGATAGCGCTGGATCGCGCTTGCGCGGATCTGGTGATGAGGCAGCCTGTGAATCCCGGAGGATGTCTGGCCGGGAAGGACATGTCGTCCGGTGATATATTCACTCTTAACCAGCCCGGGACTAACTGGAGATCTCATTTCGAACACGCTGAGAAGATGGGGCTCGGGAACGGGGATTACGAGTTCGTAGAGGTCAGATGATCCCCGAACTGCTGGAAACGGTTATGCTGCTATGTTTTCTGGCGGCATGGCCGATTTCCGCCGTCAGGGCGTACAGGAGCGGAACGGCCAGAGGCACGAGCCTGATGTTTATGCTGGTCATCGAAGCCGGGTACGTCTGCGGCATGGCCGGCAAGATCTGTTCCGGCAGCGTGAATTTCGTTCTGTTTTTCTACGCCGTAAATTTCTGCGTAGTGATGGTCAACATCGCGCTGTATTTCAGAAACAGGAAGCTGGACGCCGTAAGGGAAGAATCGCGTTTATTCCGATATGAATATTACAATCCGGAAAAATCACCATTCTTTTTATACTGAAACATTTTGAAACGGTTTATGCACGGCAGCGGGGACGAATCGGGATTCCGCCGGATAAGGATCCGCGCCGTCTCCATTTTCGCCGTGATGGTCTGCGCCTACTTCTTCGTTTATCTCCAGCGCATGTCCGTCAGCGTCGTGGGCGGAGACATGACGGAGGAGCTCGGGGGATCGATAGGGATCCTCAGCACGGTATACTACTGGACGTATACCGCCATGCAGATCCCGAGCGGCCTGATGGCGGACAGATTCGGACCCAGGATCTCAGGCACTCTGTTCATGCTTCTCGCTTCCGCCGGTTCGTTCCTGACGTTTGCCGGAACCGAATTCTGGATGGCCGTCCTGGGGAAGATAATGATCGCGGCGGGAATGGCGGTCGTCTACATTCCGCTGATGAAGCTGGTATCGGTGTGGTTCCCCGCCCGGGATTTCGCGTTTCTGAACGGAGTTACCATCGCCGTCGGAAACATCGGAGCGATGGCCGCCGCAGGGCCCCTGTACGTTCTGTCGGAAGCCGTCGGGTGGAGGAACGTTTTCCTTATCCTCGCTTCGGTGACGGCCGTTCTGGCTCTCCTGTGCTTCGCGGTGGTGAGAGATCATCCCGCGCCGGAAAAAACAGCAAGCAAAGAAAAAATCCCCGTTTTCAAAGGTCTCCTCATGGTTCTTTCCGGCGGGAGGAAATTCTGGAACTGCGCGCTGGCGTATTTCCTCGTTTACGGAACCATAACCGTTTTCCAGGGAACCTGGGCGGTGAAATATTTCGATTCCGTCTACGGTTTCGCCGTTTCCTCCGCGTGGATGATAACCATGACCGGAATCGGAAAGATAGTAAGCACGGTGCTCACGGGGGCTTTGGTGAGCAGGGGCATAGTGAAATCGAAAAGACGGCTCATGATCTCCGGGACGCTGTGCTTCGCGGCGGTATGGGGGATTATTTTTCTTTCCGCGGGGGAAAACGACAGTTACTGGTTCTGGCTCGCCGTATGCACCGCATTCGGCTTTTTCGGGGGATTCATGTCGCTTTCCTTCACTCAGGTGAAGGAATGGTTCCCCGTCTCCGTTTCCGGAACTTCCGTCTCGGCGATGAACATATTCCTGTTCCTGGGAGCCAGCGTCTCCACCACGGTTTCGGCGGCGGTGATAGGGACCGACTACTCTCTCGAATCGTTCAGGCTTATGTGGGAGATCATGTTCCTTTTCTCGGTTTCGGCGTTTGTTCTTATATTTTTCTCCCGCGAAAGGCCTGAATAAAGATCATATCATTTCGGGTATCAGTCTGTACATATACGTCCAATATCGCTTCTTAAAATGAAGGAAACCGAACATAACCTTTTTTTACAGTTATCATAGTAAGCCCTGTCTGATGGAAACCTTAGAGCAGTTGATTTCCAAGGCCGAAGCAGGGGACGTGCAGTCTTGCTTCGATCTGGGACAGAAATGTGCACTCGGTGAAGTTCCCGATGCTGATGATGAAAAAGCCTTCGGCTGGTATCTCCGCGCTGCAAAGGGAGGAAACACCATGGCCCAGAACGCAGTCGGAACCTGCTATGCCAACGGTATAGTGAAGGATTCCGACTGGAAGGAGGCTTCAATGTGGTATTTCCGCGCCCTTGTGAGAGGAAACATCGATGCCATACACACGCTGTCCGGCTATTACGAAACGCACGAAACACCGTCCGACGGTGAAATTTTTGATTATTTCTTACGCGCGTCCCGGGAGGGAGATGCGGATGCCGCGTTCGTACTGGGAAAATTGTACGAATTGGGCGTAGGCACCGAATTCAGCCCCGAAGACGCGTTCGCATCCTATTCCAAGGCCGCCGAGTCCGGGCTTCCGGAGGGCAGGCTGGAGGCTGCCAAGTGCATTCTCTGCGGAATG
>JAEEKU010000186.1 GCA_016282555.1 Methanomassiliicoccaceae archaeon | reverse complement strand
TTTTCGGCTATTTTAGTCAGAGTAGTATCGAATCCGGCGGAGAATTTTTCCGACATGAAAGAGAAATCCATCACGACGGTCTTGGAATCCAGCCCTTTTTTGACGATCTCGTCTTTGAGCTTGTCTCCGATCAGCGATGCTCCGGGAGACTGGATCACCGTCGCGAATTTTATGTCCTCTCCGCCGAGAAGATCCAGCAGCATCGGTATTTTTCCGGATGCGCCGTAGATATAATCGTCGCGGTCGATATACGTACACGGAATCCTTTCGTGATGGAAGAAGAAATCTCCCTCGCGGGTCCTGAATTCCCGCCCGAGGTATCTGGCGGAAAGCCTGGACATGTGCATTCTGCATCCTCCCGGACCGTGGAGAACCGTTACAGCGTCGAGAATGCTGTCGGCAGCGACTCCGCATCCGATGAAACCGTCCATATCAGCTGAGATCATAATCCGTCACCCTGCACATGCGCACAATCCTCTTTGCCTGTTCGATGCACCCGCTGATCCCGGGGCGCGGACGCTCTAAAATCATATGCCTGTAACCAACCGTGCTCAGAACGGACGAGGAGCCGGCGAAAAACGTCGGTCTCAGGGAATCCAGCTCCGCTTTCAGATCATCCAGGTTCATGTTGTATTTTATCTCGATATCCCTGGTGATTTCAAGCGTTTCGTCCGCTTCGTTCCAGACGCTGTTGGTGGGACACAGTATTTCGGGAATCTGTATTCCCAGCGCGTTAAACGTTTCCAGAAGCCAGTTTATATCCGAGGACGACTCGGCGTAGACTACGGCGGTCACTCCGCGCAGCGATGATTTCAGAGGCTTCATTTCCTTGTAGTATTCGTTTTCCAGTTCCCTGCACAGTTTCTCCGCGGATTCCCTGTCCGTGCCCATAAACCCGGAAAAGCCCCTGATCCATGAAACGGTCTGTTCCAGGCCTCTCGGGAGCGGTTTCCCGTAGTATCCGATGCCGGTGCATTTTTCGATAACGGCACATCCGCGTTTAACGGGGACTCCGCGGCTGTACATCAGGTTGACCGCGCCTCTGCGAAGACCGGCGATGTCAGACGAGACGTTATGGTGAAGGAAGAGGCAGTTTATCTTTATCCCGAGCCCTTTCAGGATCCTCTCCGTATCGTCGCATTTTCTGAGAATCCTGTCGTCGGAATCGTAGTATCCGATTATATTCACCATATCCGGCCGGGGAGAAACCGTCTTGTCCGCCAGGCCGCATATGCGCTCGTACGCCATATCTCTGCCCTGGACCGCGCCTCCGCATAAGATCCCGTCAACGGGTATCGTTATTATTCTGACGCCGGGATGCCTAGACTGCACGGCGTCCGCGATATTCTCCGTATCGTCTCCGATTATTCCCGGAACGCATGCGGGAAGCACGAATATCAGTTTCGCGCCTTTGGAGATCCTTTCCTCCAGAAGCGCGGTCAGATCCTTTCCCCCGCCGAATATCGACGCGCGGTCGTCCAGATTGGAGGAGAACAGGCGATCGCTGATGCTGGGGATCCAAGTGTTTCCTTCGTTCAGAAGATTGCGGTCGTATCCGTTTTCGTACATGTAGGCGCAGCTCATCGGCCCGTGAGCCACGATTTCCGCATCAAGGATTTCCATGCAGCAGTGCGCGGCGGCGCGGATTCCGCAGCTTCTGAGCGCGGAGCGTTCGGTAACCTCCAGTTTTCGAACGGTCTGGCCGGTTTTTCCGGAAACGACGCGGATTCCCTTCGCGACGAGATCCAGATCGTCATCGCCCAGCGGGCTGGCCGCGTATAACACAGGATCCGGATTTTTCAGTATTTCCGCTATGCTGTCGTAAGAAGCCGCTTCTTCGGAATCCGGAAACATTTCGCATACGGTGACGCCTTCGGATTCCGCAGCCGAAAATCTGCCGGAGCGGGGGATAACGGCAACTATGGGAAGGCCGACCGCGTCCGCGAAGTTTTTCACGTACTCGTACTCTCTATCGTTTCCTCTGCAGTTCAGAATGAGTCCTGCGAGCCTTTTGTCGCCGCTGTCGAAGTTTCTGATTCCCTTCAGGACATTGTTGGCCGCATACAGCGACATGAATTCTCCGGAAGTAACGATAAACACTATGTTCGCGTACTGTTTTCTCAGGGGTACGGCGAATCCTCCGCACACGACGTCTCCCAGAACATCGTACAGCACAATATCCGTATCTTCGGAGATCAGCGAATGGCTTTTGATGTAGTCGAATGCGGTAAGAATCCCTCTTCCGGCGCAGCCCACTCCAGGTTCCGGCCCTCCGGTTTCCATGCAGACGATCCCGTTTTTTCCCGTGACGGCGATCTCGCCGCGCAGATCTTCTTTAGAGTTGAGGCAGTCGAGAACCGTTTTCTGTGTTTTTCCTTTGAGAAGGAGCCTCGTCGAGTCATGTTTGGGATCGCATCCTATCTGGGCGACCTTCATTCCGCTTTTCGAAAGAATATAAGAAATGTTTGCGGAAGTAGTAGACTTTCCGATACCGCCTTTACCGTACACAGCAACCTGTTTCACGCCGTCACCGCCGGAGGATGTATCAGCCAATGCAATATAATAACGTTTATCTCTGCTTACGATGAATCCGTAATTATCTGTATTAAAGAAAAAAGGGTTTGATAAAAGGGCGTCAAGCCCGTTTAGTTTTTGTTTCTGGAGGCTTCGATGTAGCCGTTCCAGGCAGATTCCAGATCCGGTCTTTTCACGGTGTCCATGACGTACTGCGCGAATTCGTCTCCGGTCGCGCCGGTGCTGCGGCCGGTCATGACCAGCTTCTTCTCGAACTGGCAGCAGATGTCCAGAGCCATTTCGAGTTTCTTTCCTTTTTCCGCCTCGCCTATGTGTTTCATCATCAGGGCTACGGCTTTGATCATGCTGCAGGGATCCGCGTACTGCGCCCTTCCTTCCGAAACCATTCTGGGAGCTGAGCCGTGGATGGCTTCGAACATGGCGTATCTCTTTCCCAGATTGGCGGAGCCGGCGGTTCCGACTCCTCCCTGGATCTGCGCCGCCTCGTCGGTGATGATGTCCCCGTACAGGTTGGGGAGAACGAATACCTTGAAGTCGCTCCTTCTGGAGGGATCGATGAGTTTGGCGGTAGCGATGTCTATGAACCAGTCGTCCCATCTGACCTGGGGATATTCTTTGGCGACTTTTTCCGCGATGCTCAGGAATTTCCCGTCCGTGGTCTTGATGATGTTGGCTTT
>JAEEKU010000185.1 GCA_016282555.1 Methanomassiliicoccaceae archaeon | reverse complement strand
GGTTCATTCAGGGTTCTTTACCACGACGGGATAAGGCAGGATAAGTTCGGTTCCCTGAAGATAACCGAACTGGAGGCTCCCCCCGGCTATTGCATTTCGGTCTGCTCCTCCGATCCGGACGTTCCGCAGGTAGCCGTATCCGCCGATCCGGACGCGATGTTCCGCAGATGTATGCAAACTTAAATCATAGCACCGTATCCGTGCTGGCATGTCAGAAACGATCAAACTGGTATTGCTCCGCCACGGCCAGAGCGAATGGAACAAGCTCAATCTCTTCACGGGATGGACCGACGTGGATCTCTCCGCGGACGGCATCAGGGAGGCTGAAACCGCCGGCAGAATACTGAGGGAGGAAGGCTACGATTTCGATGTATGCTACACGTCGTACCTCAAACGCGCCATCCATACCCTGAATCTGACGCTGGAGTCGATGGACAGGGAGTGGCTTCCCGTTATCAAGTCGTGGAAGCTCAACGAGCGCCATTACGGTGCTCTGCAGGGGCTCAACAAATCGGAAACCGCCGCGAAATACGGAGAGGATCAGGTGAAAATCTGGAGAAGATCGTACGATGTCTGCCCTCCCGCTCTGGATCCCTCGGATAAAAGGTGCCCCGCGCTGCAGGAACCCTACAGAAACGAGGATAAAGGGATCCTTCCGCTGACGGAAAGCCTCGAAATAACGGTAAAAAGAGCCTGGCCTTATTTCGAGGAGGAGATAATGCCCCGCATGAAGGCGGGAGAGCGCGTTCTTATCGCCGCCCACGGAAACTCCCTGCGCGCGCTCGTCATGAAGTTCGAGAATCTGTCTCCGGAAGAGATCGTCGGGGTAAACATTCCCACCGGGGTCCCTCTCGTTTACGAATTCGGAAGCGATATGAAATTCATAAGGAAATACTATCTGGGAGATCAGAACGCCGTCGCCGCGAAGATGGACGCCGTGGCGAAACAGGGAACCGTCCGCTGATTTTTACTCAATGGTAAAATACAGCATGTATATTGCCGACCTATGGCACAGATCAGAGATTCCCGCAGCATAACTGCGGAGGACGGCACGGTTACCGTCCGCGGATGGGCTCAGGACGTCAGGAACATGGGGGGAATATCCTTCCTGATCCTGCGCGACAGATTCGGAACCATCCAGATAACCATGCCCAAAAAGAAGACGGATCCGGAACTGTTCGGAGTTCTGACTAAAGTACCGAGGGAGACGGTCGTCTCGGTGACCGGAGAGGTGAAAGCGAGCAGCCAGACCTCTCTCGGACTCGAGATCATACCCTCATCCGCGGAGATTCTCAGCGAAGCGCAGGTGCCTCTTCCCCTGGGAGTCATCGACAAAGTCAACGCCGAGATGGATACCCGTCTCAACAACAGATTCATGGATCTCAGGAAGCCCGAGGTCAGGGCGGTGTTCGAGCTGAAATCTCTGATGGAGGATTCTGTTTCGGAAGCTGTCCGCAGCCTCGGATTCGTCCAGGTGCACACCCCGAAGATTTCCGCCGCCGGAGCCGAGGGGGGAGCCGAGCTTTTCAAAGTCCAGTACTTCGACAGGCCCGCGTACCTCGCCCAGTCTCCGCAGCTGTACAAACAGATCCTGATGAGCACCGGCCTGGATCGCATTTACGAGATAGGGCCGGCTTTCCGCGCGGAGCATTCCAACACTAACCGCCATGTCACGGAATTCATCTCCTTCGACGGGGAGATGTCCTGGATCGAGAACGAGGAGCAGGTGATGTCCGTTATCGAAGAGATAATAGATCACGTTCTCGCCAGCATGAAGGAGAAGGGAAAGAAGTATCTGGAGATACTCGGAAAAGACATCGAGATTCCATCGCGCCCGTATCCCGTTCTGACATATTCCGAATGTCTGAAAATGGTGAACGATAACGGCCTTTCTCTCAGAGAGGGAGACGATCTCGGCACCGAAGGCGAGAAGATCATCGGGGATATCATGAAAGAGAGGGGCGCGGATCTGTATTTCATCGCCGAATATCCGGAAGAGGCGAAGCCTTTCTACATCATGGAGAAGGACGGAACGCCCTATTCGTTCTCGTTCGATCTGGATTACCGCGGCCAGGAGATATCCTCCGGAGGCCAGAGGGAGCACAGGTACGACAGGCTCGTCTCCAGAATGAAAAAGAAAGGCCTGGATCCGGACGATTTCGGATTCTACCTCGACGCGTTCAGGTACGGGATGCCTCCCCACGGCGGATGGGGAATCGGGATCGAGAGGCTTCTGGTCAAGATGCTGGATCTCCCGAATATCAGGGAAGCGATCCTCTTCCCGAGAGATCCCAGCAGGCTCTCCCCCTGATCCCGGGGGCTCCGGCCCCCGAACCACTTTCGGCCACCCCTCTTTATGTTTTATATACTGATTAGATCTAGCAACGGCATATGACGGCTCCGGGAGATACGTACGAACGGGAACTCAAGGCGATTCTTACCGGAGACGATAAAGCCATTTCGAAGATGGTGAAGACCTGCAGCGCGATGGAGAAGGCCGGATACCTGCGCATGCCTTCGGAACCGTTCCTCGTTATTCGCGCGGCCGGCTCGCTGGGAGTGGATCTGGTCGCCCTCCGGTGGGATTTCTCTTTTCCAATCGAGGTAAAGAGCTCGTCGGACTCCACCATGCACTTCAGCAAGAGCCAGAGGCTCATCGAACAGGCGGGGAGAATGCTGGACGACTGCAGCAGATCCCATCTGGTTCCCATATACGCGTACCGTCTGAAGGGAATCCGGGGGGATCCGTGGAGAATCTTCACCATTCCCACGGATCACGAATTCAAAGGAAGGAACTCCATTCTGTACCGCAGAATGCCGAAAATAGACATTTCCTCCGAAGGCAATTATATCATGCGCTGGAACGATGGAATGAAACTCTCCGATCTGATTCTCTATCTCGGCATGTCGGATTATTCTTCCGGATGAGGAACGGCCGTCAGAACTCATAGGGCTCATCACGGCTCAGCCTCGGTTTTTCATCATCCTGGCCGTTCCCGTCTCCCGCAAGCGCTTTCCGGTTTTTTTATTTGCGCAATCAGCCGTTCAGTTTTTCCATCGATTCCTTTACGGTCGCGCCGTGAAGGACTATATCCGAGATGGCAGACATCATTCCTCTGACGTTTTTGTGCTGGAACACGTTCCTTCCGATGGAAACTCCGTGTCCTCCGGCCTGAAGGGAATCGTATACCATGTTCAGAATATCCAGATCCGATTCCATCTTCGGCCCTCCGGCTATCAGCACGGGGACCATAGAGCCTTCCACCACGCGGCTGAACGAATCCGTGTCTCCGGTGTAGCTGCATTTTATCACGTCCGCGCCGAGTTCGGCGGCGACTCTGACGGAGTGCGCTATAGCTTTGGGATCGTAGGAATCCGCTATGGAGGGTCCGCGGGGGTAGACCATCGCGATCAGAGGCATTCCCCATTCCATGCATTCGCTGGAGATCTTTCCGAAATCCTCCAGCATGCGGGGCTCGGTCTCCGCGCCGACATTGACGTGAATGGAAACCGCGTCCGCTCCGAGTTTTAGGCCGTCTTCCACCGTCGCGACGAGGACTTTGTTGTTGGAGTTGATTCCGAGATCCGTGGAAGCGGACAGGTGGAGAATGAGGCCGACGTCGTGTCCCGACGTTCTGTGGCCCTGCGGAACCATTCCCTTGTGCATCAGCACGGCAGTGGCGCCGCCCTCCGCAACGTCGTTGACGGTTTTCTTGAGATCGATAATCCCCTGCACCGGTCCGATGCTTATGCCGTGATCTAAAGGAACTACGACAGCATTTCCGCTGTTTCTGTCGATTATCCTCTCGATTCTTATGTTTTTGCCGAACATTTCTATTACCGTGTTACATGTTAACACGGAGCAGTATATATCATTGACGAATGATCCTGGCAGGGAATGAGATTACAAAGAATGGCGCGGAGGGGGAGATTTGAACTCCCGGGGAATTCTCCACCGGTTTTCAAGACCGGCGCCGTGGGCCAGCTGGGCTACCTCCGCTCCCCATCCCTATCCGCTATTCCTGTATTTGTTTCTTTTCCGTTCCGGTTTTCCGGAGACATGCGGGTTTCCGGAGTAATAATTGTTTATACCGCAGATCTGATACCGCGGGCGGATGATTCTCAGCAGAGTTACTGCGAATACAGGAATGGCTCTCGCCATACAGGAAATGCTTTACGGCTTCATTATGGAGCTGATTTTCATTTCCGCAGCCAGATTCGGCATTCTGCAGTATTACGATTCGGTTGATCTCATAATCCTCATATTGGGTATGAACTTCACCTGGGGCGCCATAGATTCGGTTCTCTTCTACACTATAGATCTGATGAACCAGCGGAGAATGATCAATTACTTCAGTTCCGATGAGGACAAAAGCTCGGTTACCGAGAAGATGATCGATGATTTCGGCGGAACTCCTCTGTCCGTCATCAGGCCGGAGGATGAAGCCGAAATATGTTCGGTTATTATCACGAAGCCCGTCGCGGATCAGGAAAAACTCAAGAGCGATCGCAAAAAAATGAGATCGAGCGCTTTCTCCTGTTTCATCATAACGATTTTAACGGTTATCCCGGTGGTCGTGCCGCTGCTCGTTATCGACGACGTGACGGACGCTTTAACGGCCGCATCAGTCATTTCTTCGATGATTATTTTCGTCGTCGGATGGAAAACCGGTACGGAACTCGGTTTTTCCGGGTGGAAAGCGGGATTGTTCCTCGCGGCTCTGGCATGGTCTATAACCATCATCGCGACCTTTACCGGCGGACGAAGAATCTGGCGGCGTCTCCGGCGGGGTCCGCGGAAGGAACGGCATCCAGCTGCTTCGCATATCTGGATGCGCGGCTGTCCAGTATCACGGCCATTCCTCTGTCCGTCTCCGTGCGTATCAGGCGCCCTATCGCCTGTTTCATCTTTCTGAGCGCCGGAACTTCGCTGCAGTAGACCCATCCCTTTCCCGCGCCGTATCTGGCATCGTACATGTCGGACATCGCTTTGAGTTCGGGGGACGGCGGAGGATACGGTATCCCGACTATAATGGCGAAACACAGCTCCTCTCCGGGAAAATCTATTCCCTCTGCGACGGATCCGCCCATGACCGAAAAGAAAACCCCGTCTCTTCCGGCGCGGAAAAGATCGAGGCTGTTCATCGTTTTTCTGAGGTTCCTGCTTTCCTCCCAGTACAGTTCCTTGTCGAGATGCGTTTCGATGTAGGGGCGCATCGTTTTCATGTTGTTGTATGACGTGAAGAAAACCAGCGTGTTCTTTCTGACCGATCTGCACAGGCTGACGATATATTTCTCGATCCTGTTCTGCATTCCCGGATCGGCTTTCATATCTGACTGGCGCGTGGTTACGTCGTTTACGTAAATCACTTTCTTATTCTCCGGGGGAAACGGGGACGGGTATGTGCGGCATCTGGTGGTGTCGGGAAGGTTCAGGACGCGAGCATACTGGTTAAGGGGCTGCAGGGTTCCGGACATATGGATCGCCCCGGGTATTTTTCTGAGGAAAAACGATATCTCTGACGGATCTATGCAGGCTGCGCTCAGGTATTCCCCGTTCTGATCTATCTTCATCGTGCGGATATATCTCCTGGAGTTCGCCGTGCACCAGTCCACCATCGATTTTCCGAGGGATTCCAGCGGAGATATGTGATCGCCTCCCGCTTCTATCAGGCGCGCGCTTCTCTCTTCTCCTATTTCCGCAACTGTCTGCACCGCCGTCACGAGATCCTGCGGTCCCAGGCTGAACTTTTCCATCAGGCGTTTTTCGATGTAATCGTCATCGAAGACGTATTCTCTCTGTCCCAGCCCCATTTTCTCCGTTGCGATGCCGCGCATGCTGGTTTTGAAATATTTTATGAATTCGGATATTCCCGTTCCGGGAAGAATATTAGGATTTCCGGCGGATTCGCATTCATCGATCGCCGCGTCTACGGTCGCTATGCTTATCGTGAAACTCTCCGCGTCTTTAGCCGCATCGGTGAAATTGTGCGCCTCGTCAATTATCAGCACGATTCTTTCAGGTTCCGCGGCGTTGACGTTCGCGAGAAGGTTGTTTCTGATGTCTTCAGACAGAATGTGCACATACGGAACCGCCACCACATCTGCGCTGCGCATCAGTATTTTTTTCATTTCGTAGGGGCAGGCTCCCATTTTTTCGCAGTGGCGGTCCAGGATTTCGGATGTCGGGAATTCGGAGAAGCAATAACTCTTCACTTCTTCGGTAAGGTTTTTGACCTTATCGAAATACCTGCATCCGCCGGCTTTGCCTTTGATGCTTCTCTGTTTTCTTTCCTCGCACATCATGGAAAGCACGTTGGGGGAAAGGTTTTCGAATCCGGGGTTTCCGCGGTACAGGGGACATGATTTGTTTCTTCCGGTAACCGCTATTCCGGAAACGTTTCTGATGCCGTTTATGGCTTTCAGTTCCTTCATCACCTGGTCGCTCTGCGAAATCGTTCTCGTAAGATAGATGACTTTTTTGCCGGTTTTTGAAGCATGCTCCAGGGCGGAGGCTAGTGATACTATAGTCTTACCCGTTCCCG
>JAEEKU010000184.1 GCA_016282555.1 Methanomassiliicoccaceae archaeon | reverse complement strand
TCAGAAGACGTACCTGATCCTTCTGCTCCGGCGAGAGCCTGGAGAGTATGTAGTTCGTATGGAACGGAGTGCGGTCGACGGCGCTTTTGAGCTTGTCCGTGGATCCGAGGCGGTAGCACGGAACCATATCCACGTCCATCCCCTCGAAGTTCCCTCTGGTGTAGGGATGATCGGAGAACATCCTCTCCCCGTGAAGTATGTCGTCTCCCGCCTTCAGCCCGATGCGCTCCAGCTCCCCGCGGGGAAAATCCTCCGGGAACATTATGAACAGATCCAGATCCGGATCGGAGAGAAACGTTCCTTTGGAGAAGGATCCGGCGAGACGGATCTCCGCGTCCACGCCCTCGGCTTTCATGTAGTCCGCGGTTACCCTCATCAGCTTTCCGGCGGTCTCCCTCATCCTTTCTGTTTCTTCGGGAGAGGGCACTATCCTTCCGAGAACCTCGTCTTCCGGAAACATCGCCGCTCCCCCGCGAGATATCTGCAGCGCCCCTCGACCATCGGAGCCGAGGGATCGGCCGGAAGCATGGGGAGGACGTCCTCCTCTTTGTTTATGATCACGTCGATAAGACAGGTTCTGCCGCAGTCCCTGGCCTCTTTCAGCGCGTCGGATATCTCCCCCGGTCTCTCGACTCTTATTCCCTTCGCGCCGAAAGCCTCCGCCAGCTTCACGAAATCCGGATTGTGATCGAGAGTGGTGCTGGAGTATCTCTTGTTCCAGAACAGCTTCTGCCACTGGCGCACCATTCCGAGAGTACCGTTGTCCAGAAGCACCACGGTTACCGGAAGATCCTCCGACACGGACGTGGCCATCTCCTGCATGACCATCTGGAACCCTCCGTCTCCCGTCACGGTAATGACGTCGGAGTCGGGCCTGGCGGCTTTGGCTCCGATGGCTGCGGGCAGCCCGTACCCCATGGTTCCGAAAGTTCCCGAGGAGAGAAGCCTGCGCGGATGCTCGAAATTGAGATAATGCATAGCCCACATCTGGTTCTGGCCCACGTCGGTGGTCACGATGGTGTCGTCCTTTATGATCTTCTGGATCTCGAACATGACCTTCTGCGGGGCGACCGGAACGGAATCCAGATCGGTGCAGCATCCGCATCTCCTCCTGAGCTCCGCGGCCCTTTCCGGCCACGCGCGCCCGGGAACGTATCCTTTCAGTTTCTCCAGCAGCAGGGAAACCGCCTTTTTCGAGTCTCCGAGAAGGTTCACGCACTGGGGATGCCCGTGCTTTCCGAATTCCGTGTGATCGGCGTCTATATGGATCACCTTCCCGTCCGGGCACTGCATCCTGCTGCTGCGGCTGTAAGTCCTGTCGGAGAATCTGCTCCCGACCGAGATGACCAGATCGGCCTCGTTGACGATATCTTTGGCGCAGACCCTCCCGTGCATTCCCAAAGGTCCCATGTTGAGCTCGTACGAGGACGGGACTATTCCGAGCCCGAGAAGCGTGACTGCCACCGGCGCCCTCATGAGACGGGCCAGCGCGTTCACCTCCGCGGAGGCGTTCACCGCTCCCCCTCCGGCCAGTATCGCCGGCCTCTCCGCTTTCATTATCCATTCCGCGGCCTTGTCCAGTCCGGAGAAGTCCTCTGCGTCGGGTTTTACTCCGTAGGACTGCTGAAGCAGGGATTCGTCCATGTCGGAGTTCATCTGATCTACCGGGAGATCTATATGCACCGGGCCGGGGCGCCCGCTCTGGCAGATGTCCCACGCCTCTTTCACCGCGTGCGGCAGGCGGTTCACGTCCAGAACGCGGAAGTTGTGCTTGGTGATAGGCATCAGAAGGCTGTACGCGTCCACCTCCTGGAACGCTCCGAGCCCCAGGGATCCCGTTCCGACCTGGCCCGAGAGAACGATCATCGGAACCGAGTCGGCGTAGGCGGTCGCCACTCCCGTCACCAGATTGGTGGTGCCCGGGCCGCTGGTCGCCAGGCACACTCCCGGGATCCCGCTGGCTCTGGCATAGCCGTCGGCCATGTGCGCGGCGCACTGCTCGTGGCGCACCAGAATATGCCGCAGTGAGGAATCGTAGAGAGCATCGTAAATCGGAATGACGCTGCCTCCGGGGTATCCGAAGATCGTATCCACGTTCTTTTGCTCCAGCAGAGCGACGAGTGCCTTGGTGCCTTTCATATGCTTCGACCGGGTGTAAGTGCAATCGGTTAAACTGTTTTTCTTTCAGAAACAGCATCCGTCTTTTATTATGGGTATGGACGGATCGGCCGGAAGCATGGGAAGTATGTCCGCTTCGGCGTCTGTCTTTATCTCGATGACCGTGGTGCGCCCGGAACCGGCGGCCTCCTTAATCGCGTCCCGGAGCTCGGACGGCTTGTCTATTCTCACTCCGACGGCGCCGAATCCCTTCGCCACGGTCACGAAATCTGTTTTATTACCAAGATCAACGCCGGAATACCTCTTTCCGCGGTAATGCTTCTGCATCTGCCTCACCATTCCCAGAACGCCGTTGTTAAGCAGCACGACGGTGACCGGGAGATCCTCCGTAACCGACGTGGAAAGCTCCTGGATGACCATCTGGAAGCCTCCGTCCCCGGTCACGGTTATGACGTTCTTGTCCGGAAGGGCGGCTTTTGCTCCTATGGCGGAGGGGAGCCCGAAGCCCATGGTGCCGAAAGTTCCGGAAGAGATGAACTGTCTGGGTTTCTCTATCTTGAGATAATGCATCGCCCACATCTGGTTCTGGCCGACGTCCGTGGTCACGATGGTGCCGTCGTCGATTATCTCCCCCAGCTCCTTCATCACGCGCCTGGGGGAAACGGGAACGGAATCGGAATCCGTTCTGCAGGTGCACCTCTCTTTATATGACAGAACGGTCTGCTTCCATCCGGAAATGTCCGGAATGCGGTTTCCGAGCGCGCATATGAGCCTCGTCAGCGCTTTTTTCGCATCGGAAAGGATATTGACGCAGGGATGCCCGTGCTTTCCGAACTCGGTGGGATCGATATCGATGTGGATTACTTTCGCATCCCTGCATTCCATGCGATCGTGGGCGCTGTAAGTTCTGTCGGAGAACCTGCTCCCGATCGATATGATAAGATCCGCTTCCCTTGTAGCGGTTATGGCGCACATTCTCCCGTGAAGGCCCAGAGGCCCGAGGTTCATCCCGTACGACGAGGGAACGGCGCCCATGCCCATGAGCGTGGTCTCCACCGGCGCCCCGGTCAGCTTCGCGAATCTCATGACCTCTTCGGACGCGTCCATGGCGCCGCCTCCGACCAGAATCACCGGCCTTTTCGATTCTCTTATCCACTTCACGGCTTCGTTTATTCCGGAGAGATCCTCGGTCAGGGGCTTTACCCCGTACTCCTCTTTCAGAATTTCCTCGTCAATTTCGGAATTGATCTGATCCACGGGAAGATCGATATGGACCGGGCCTTTGCGCCCCATCCTGCAGATCTCCCAGGCCTCCGAAACGGCATGGGGCAGACGGCTCACGTCCAGAACCCTGTAGCTGTGCTTCGTGATGGGCATCAGGAGGCTGTACGCGTCCACCTCCTGGAACGCTCCGAGACCGAGGGAGCCGGCGGCGACCTGTCCGGTCAGAGCGATGAGCGGAACGGAATCCGCATAGGCGGTCGCTATCCCGGTGACCAGATTCGTAGTCCCGGGTCCGCTGGTCGCCAGACAGACTCCGGGCATGTTTTTGGCTCTGGCATAGCCGTCGGCCATGTGCGCGGCGCACTGCTCGTGGCGCACCAGAATATGCCGCACGGAAGAATCCAGAAGCTCGTCGTATATCGGGATCACGCTCCCGCCGGGGTATCCGAATATGGTATCGGTACCTCTGTCTTCCAGCATTTTCAGAAGTGCCTCGGTTCCTTTCACAGCAATCCCGTACCTGTCAACGGCTTGGAATTATAATAACATGCCAGAGGGAAAAAATGAAGAAGAGGCAGACAGCGTGCCTGAGTTCCCGTATGCTCGCGCAATACAGTACAGACAGGTACGCGGGCGGACTTTACTTCCGGGTTCGGGATGGGACCGGGTGTTTCCCCGCCGCTGTGGCCGTCTTGCCGAAACTGAGCATATCTATCAAGTATATAAATGTTTTCATTAATCCGGATTTACGGCAAACCGCATTTCGGAAAATCCCCGGTAATTTGACCCGTCAGGGGCATGTTATTGCGGAAAAAGCGAAAGAATATATCAGCAGACAACCGGATGCACCCCGGCCGGAGCAGATTATGCCAGTATTTTTCCCGCGCGGCAGGATCATTCTGCGGAATACCTCTGGTGTAGCAAACTTAATAAATAAATCCGGATACGCCGATCCGATACTGATATGGATAATTACACAGACGGCACAGAAAACAATTCCGAACCCGAAAAGAACGGAAATAAGCCCCGCAGGGAAGCATCCGGCAGGTTCGGAAAGCCGGATTACAGGGACGGAAAGCCCCGCAGTTCTGATTTCCGCCGTCGGAAACAGGATAAAAAAGGACGTTTCGGAGACAAGCCAGTAAAAAAGAGGGATTTTGATCCGCGCAAAGACTGGAAGGAATCGAGAATAGATGTGGAATGGGTCTCCAAAAAGGACGTCTACGACGGCACATACGTCGAACCGGAATACGCCAACGCCGGCCTCGCATCGGCCGAGCGCCGCAGACCGGAATCCGAAGACGCTGAAGAGGAGTCCGGAAGAAGGCCGTACGGATACAGGGATCGCAGAGAGTACAGGGACGGCGGCCGCTCGTTCGGAGACAGACCCCGCCGGGAATTCGGCGACAGGCCGAGAAGAGATTTCGGAGACCGCCGGCCGGGAAGACCGAGAAGAGATTTCAAATCAGACGATGACGGGTTCCGCAAGAGAAATTACGGAGACAGAGAAGATCGTCCTCCGAGGAGAGATTTCGGAGATCGTCCTCCGAGGAGAGACGGGGACAGGCCCAAAATGGAATTCGGAGACAAGCCTCGCCGGGAATTCGGAGATCGTCCTCCGAGGAGAGACGGGGACAGGCCGAGGAGAGACTTCCGCTCCGGAGACCGCAGAGATTACAGAAACAGGGAGGATCGCCCGTTCAGAAAGGACGGGGACAGGCCTAAGAGGGAATTCGGCGACCGTCCTCCGAGGAGAGACTTCGGGGACAGGCCTAAGAGGGAATTCGGGGACAGGCCTGAAAGAGATTCCGGAGATCACTCTCCCGGGAGAGACGGCGACAGACCGAAGAGAGACTTCGGCGACCGTCCTCCCAGAAGAGATTACGGGCGCTCCGGCGGCCGCAGGGACTTCGGAGACAAAAAAGATCGTCCGTTCAAAAAGGACGGAGACAGACCCAAAAGGGAATTCGGAGACAAGCCTCGCCGGGAATTCAGCGACCGTCCTCCGAGAAGAGACGGGGACAGACCCGGAAGGGACTTCCGCCAGGGAGACCGCAGAGATTACAGAAGAAGCGGCTCCGGCGGAGGATACCGTGCCGGAAGCGGATCCTACGGCAGATCCGAAAACGGGCCTCGCGGCCCCGGCGGAAAAACTTTCCGCCGCAAAAAAGAATGAAAAGGGGGATTTCCCCCCGTTTACTGGAAAGCGGTCGCTTCGCTGTCGAGGAGTTCGTTCCAGAGCCTTATGGTCTCCTGGGCGTCCTCCTCGCCCATTATCTGAATCGCGAACCCCGCGTGGACAACCGCCCAGTCGCCGACGTTCGCTTCCACCATAGAAAGGTTAGCCTGTCTGGTGACTCCTCCGAAGTCCACGTTTCCCATATTCCCTTCGATGCTCACTATTTTGCCGGGTATTGCCAAACACATAAGATCACCCCGAAATGACGGAGATGATCGCTTCCGCGGGCTCTCCGCCGGATTTCTTCAAAGCTTCGACAGCCTTCTCCCTGTCGCATCCCGCCTGGCTCATGACCAGGGCGATATCGTCCTCGCCGAACTGAGGCTCTTCCGGAACCGGTTCGCCGGAGAGGCTTCTCACTGTTTCCGTACCGGAGATCTGGTAGCTTTTGCTTCCGGGCATCTCGACGCAGATAACGTCGGCGTTCCTGATCACTGTCTCTTCGGTCGCGGTTCTGATGATGACTTCAACGACGTTCGGAACGGAGGTCTGCTTGATCCCCATCTTTTTCATCGCCTGCTTCATCTGACGGTCGTTCATCTTCATTGTATCGCCAACAGCCGGTATGCACTTTAACTTAACGCATCGGACACCGCTTTCCTCAGCGCGTCCATGATCTCCCCGGGATCTCCGGACGGAACTCCGCCCTGGGCGAAATCCGGTTTTCCGCCTCCCCTCCCGCCGAATCTCTTCAGGGTTTCTGAAAGAATAACTCTGCAGTCTGCGGATTTGTTTCCGGAAGCCAGCATGACGGAGACGCTTTCCCCGGACGAAACGAACACCGCGACGTTTCCTTCCGATTTAACGGATTCCGCAGCCTCGGACATCAGAGCGCGGTCCCCTCCGGGAATTATCGCCGAAACGATCTCCGTTCCCCCGGCCGTCTGCTTCTGCGGATCCGAAAGGATGATTCTGGTGGACTCTTTGAGAAGTTTTCTGTTCAGCTCCGCCTCGGCTTTCATGTTGGACACCGCTCTGGCCGTATCCTGAATCCTGCAACCCATTGTGTCAGTCACGCTCAGCGCGGTTACGGCGAGCACCGCCGCGGCCTCTTTGGCCTGGCTGCCCACTTTGAAATGAATGGCGGTGCCGTCCTTTCCGGCGGAGACTTTGCGGTCCGCGATTATGTACTCCAGCTCCGACGTCTCCATCACATGGACTCCGCTGCAGGCCGACAGATCGATATCCCCTATGGCCACGACTGAGATCTCCTCGTCCTCGGCGATTCTGTCCAGTTTTATCCTCACTTTCTCCAGATCCGGATCGTCGCGGTCCATGGTGCTTCTGGTCACCGGAAGGTTGTCTTTGATGGCCTGATTCGCGAACAGAAGAGCCTTCTCTATCTAATCCCAGCTCAGATCGTGATTGACGATGACGTATTTGCTTTCGGGCGAGATGAAAATCTTGGTGATCGCGAGATCGGGGCACTGCCTGCGCAGAGAGCAGAAAAGCAGATGCTCCCCGGTATGGCCCTGCATCAGATCGTAGCGCCGGTCCCAGTCCACGCTGCACCAGACCATGTTACCCTTTCTGAGATCGTTTCCGGGAACTATATGGACTATATCCTTTCCTTTGTACCGGACTTCGGTGACTCTCTCGTCATGGATAAATCCGGTGTCGCATACCTGTCCTCCCCCTCCGGGATAGAACGCGGTCGTATCCAGAATGACTTCGTCGCCCTCGGCCGAAACCACCTCCGCTTCGAAGTTGAACAGGTATCCGTCCTGCCTGAATATCTCCTCGGTCATGAAATCACTGAGGCGGGTACATGTCGCATAACTTAATAAACATCCTCAAATCTACTCGCACGGGATAATCATGGGCCTTGACAAGTTTGACGAATTGGACAAACGCATCGTTAAATCATTATGCGAGTCAAGCCAGGGCTCCTACAGGCAGATAGCCCACGAGATGGATATTCACCCCTCTACTCTCATGCAGAGGGTCAAAAATCTGGAATCCAGGGGGATAATAAAGGGATACCGCGCGAACATAGATTACATGGCCATGGGCTTCGAGTTCATGGGCCTCGTCAGCGTCAGCACTTCGGACGTCGTCCGCGTCCAGGATGCCATCGCGGAGATACCCCAGGTCGTCGCGGTCTTCGACGTCACCGGGGACTGCGACTGCCTGGCGTGGATTTCATGCGAGGACCGCGCCGAATTCTCTTCCGTCGTGAAGAAGATTAATTCTCTGGAAGGAGTCACGAGAACCAACACCTCGGTCATACTGGGCATAACCAAGGATCCCTTCGAGTACATTCCCCCGATTCTGTGAGATCTTCCGGAAAATACCTGAAAGAGGTTTTATCGGAACATTTCCTCCAGAATCCGGACCGCGCTTCCGACCAGTTCCGGGCATTTTTCGGCGAAAAGCCTCTCTGAGCGGGCGCGCTCTCTGCCCTCTTCCGTCGATGTGTCGCATCCCAGCAGCTCGCGGCACAGATATGATCCGTTTCTCGCGGAGAATTCATCGAGAAATGCTGATGCGCGCGCGTCGGCCTCTTTCTGCCTGGCGTAGTCTCCGCTCTTATGCATGCCGTACTTCAGCCCGAGGACCATCAGCGCCCCGGCGCATGCGCCGCAGACCTCTGCCTTGCACATCCCCCCTCCGAAACAGGCGGAGACTTTCATAGCCTGGCTCTCTTCCATCCCGCATTCCCCCGCGAACACGCCGAGGACTGCCTGAGATCAGTAATATCCTTTCGAAAACAATTCGCGCGCCTTCTCCGTGCGATCCATGCGCCGGCCTCTGCGGCCACATATTAAAATATTCCGGCTCTGCGAAACCAAGCCGCAATCCGGAAAACTGCGGCCGCGTCCGCCGTCCCGGCTGTCAGATCCCCGGACATCGGTTCGGGAAGCTGCCCGGAAACTTCCTCAGCGTGTCCTTGCGGGGTGCCGCCGGACGGGCAGGCGCTGCGAACGAGTCAGCCGTCTGGTTTCCGCAAAGCCGGCCGGGCCATCAGTTTATACGGACGCAGATAATAGCCGGCCGCATGAATACGCTGCAGGACGAGATCGATTCTCTCCGCATGAGATGCATCGGGTGCGGGAAATGCTCTCTGGTATGCCCGTCGCTGAAGCACGGGGGATGCGATCCCAAAGAGATCATGATCGGAAACGACCGCGACATCCTCCAATGCATAACGTGCGGGAACTGTTCCAGAGTCTGCAGCAGGACGGATCCGTTCACCGTCATGAGGGATCTGCTGAGCATCGAAAAGGGGCTGCACGTATCGCAGGCTTTCAGGGAGACGGGCTATGCCCAGCCGGTTGCCGGCGTCCCCTCCGGAAAGCTGGAGCCGGAATGGACGGGAGACGACGCATACATCATGCCCGGGTGCATGGTCAGGTGCAAGGTCCCCTATGTGGAATATGCCGCATCCAAAGCCATGAAAGCCATAGGAGTCGGATGCAGAGAGCTCGAAGGAAACACCTGCTGTATGCATCCGCCGCAATTCCGCGAGATGAGCGAATTCGAGAGGCGGAAATACAAGACGGCGATGGGGGCTTCGGCAAAGGGGAAGGATCTGGTCGCGCTCTGCTGCGGCTGCAGCGACGAACTGAACGAGTCCGGAGTCGGCGCCGTGCACATCATTCCTTTTCTGGCGGAGCGCCTGGATTCCCTCCCCGTATTCGGCAGGAAGATGAAGGTTGCGATCGAGCCGGGGTGCTCCGCGATGAGGTTCAGGAAAGAGATGGCGGCCGTAGCCGAAGCCATGGGATGCGAGGTCGTGAATGAAAAAATGGGATGCTGCGGAAAATATTCGCCGGTATCCGGTAAGCTGATGGAAGAACGCGAGGCCGAATGCGCCGGAGCGGAGTTCATCGTAGTGGGGTGCCCGATGTGCCTGATCAGATACGAAGACTTCCCGGACGGCCTCCCGGCGGTCCATATCGCCGAACTCGTCGCCATGGCCGCAGGGGATCTGGCCACGCTGGATTGCCATAAGATAAAACCGCAAGGCGGCTCGCCGGTGGCATAAAACGCATTCTCCGGAAATACTGAGTACTTGCTGCAAGAGACTTTCCGCCTGCAAGAGAGGGACGTTATTCTTTCTCGGAACCCGTTTCG
>JAEEKU010000183.1 GCA_016282555.1 Methanomassiliicoccaceae archaeon | reverse complement strand
TAGCGGTATTCACCAACGCCGGGTCCCACCGCATGGATAAAGACGTTCCGATCCTCATACCCGAGGTGAACGCGAGCCACCTGGAGTCCGTTAAGGACCAGCCGACCTACGGAAACGGAGGATTCATAGTTACGAACGCCAACTGCTCCTCCACGGGCATCGCCCTTCCGCTCGCTGCGCTGGATTCGGCTTTCGGGCTTAAGCAGGTATTCGTATCCACATATCAAGCGCTCTCCGGAGCCGGATACCCCGGAGTACCGTCTCTGGATATCGTCGGAAACGTCGTTCCGTTCATCAGCCACGAAGAAGAGAAAATGGAGTCCGAACTGGCTAAAATGCTCGGAACTTACTCCGGAAAAGAGTTCAGATTCGCGGATTTCAAGGTTATGGCCAACTGCGCCAGGGTCCCCGTGATAGACGGACACCTCGAATCCCTGGTTCTGGATCTCAAAGAGAAACCGTCTCTGGACGAGATGGAAAAGGTCCTTTCCGGATTCCGCGCGGAGCCTCAGAAACTGAATCTTCCCTCCGCACCGGAATATCCCGTCATCGTCAGGAAAGAGGAGAACAGGCCGCAGCCCGCCTTCGACTTCATGGCCGGAAGCCCCGCCCGCGCGAGAGGAATGGCATCCACCATAGGAAGGCTCAGGACGAGCAACGGATACTACAAAGCGTTCGTGATGTCCCACAATACCCTCAGAGGGGGAGCAGGCGGCTCCGTTCTGAACGCCGAACTGGCGAAAGCGAAAGGCTTTATCTGAAAGCCTGCCGGCGCATCCGGGACACGATGCGCCTGCGGGCACAATATATTTTTATATCATTACCAGAATCGGGAAGTCAAGCGATGGTAGTGTAGGGGTTAACACTTAACCTTGCCAAGGTTAGACCCCGGGTTCGATTCCCGGCCATCGCACCCGCTTCTTATCCTGACAGTTTCTGAAATTTTGCGCGGATTATCCTTATTACTACCCGTTCAGAGATTCTTCGTGATTTTATCGAAAAAATTAGAAACGTTGAAATACCGATCGGTTTAGGCGCGGATATGTCTCTTCTGGAAGTCACCGACCGCAAAAGGAAGGTTATTTTCCTCAACATAGTGGTTATCTGCACCGCCACATCCATGATGAGCACGGCGCTGGCGACCGCCCTCCCCAGCATCTCCGCCGCTCTGGACATCAGCGATTCGCTGACCCAGTGGCTCACGAGCGGATACATGCTGATCATGGGCATCATGATGCCTGCGTCTGCGTTCTTCGTTAAACGGTTCCCGACCAAGAAGCTTTACACGTTCACGGTTCTGGTCTTCATCGCCGGAATGATAATAGATCTCTTCGCCGGCGACTTCCTCACCCTCATGCTGGGAAGAGTCCTGCAGGCCGCGGCCAACGGAATACTGATGTCCATGGCCCAGGTCGTTCTCCTGACGATCTACGTCAAAGAGAGGCACGGCGCCGTTCTGGGATGGTACGGGCTCTCGATGTCCGCGGCTCCGATCATAGCTCCGACGATAGCGGGAGTCATGATCAACCTGTTCGGATGGAGGGGAGCGTTTTACCTTCCTCTGCTGATAGCCGTCATATCTTTGATAATAACCCTCGCGAGCATGGTGGATATAGTGGATGTCAGCAGGATCCCCTTCGACACGCTGTCGTTCGTGACGTGCGCCATGATGTTCGGCGGCCTGACTCTCGGAGTGAGCGGCATCGCGACTTACGGGATATCCGATATTCTCACATACGGCCCTCTTCTCATCGGAATCGCCGGATCCGCGGCTTTCATCTACAGACAGCTTCACCTTGAGAAGCCGTTTCTTGAGATCCGCCTGTTCAGAAACCGCCAGTTCTCGCTCTCCGTCGTCTGCGGGATGCTGTATTACGTCGTAGTAATGGGCTACTCTCTTCTGATGCCGGTATGCTACCAGAAATGCTTCGGATGCGATCCCGCGACCGCGGGCCTGTTCATACTGCCGAGCGCCCTGCTGTGCGCTGCAATGTCCCCGATCGCCGGAAGGATATACGACAGCAGCGGGATAAGGAAGCCGATGATGATCAACATGCTGTTCTGCCTGCTTGCCTGCATCGGAGTGGTGATGACCGGCATCGATGCCAACGTCCTGATCCTGGTAGCCATAGGTTCCGTTATAGGAATTACCGGCTGCATGGTGATGCCCATGACCACCTGGGGAGTGGGAAGCGTCGGTCCGTCCCACAGAGCCGATGCCACAGCGCTAATCAATTCGCTGAGAACGGTCGCGGGAGCCCTCGGAATGTCTCTGATGATGGGAATCGTGACTATGATCGCCGGAGACAGAACTCCCGTCGACATAGCTACTCTGGACGGAATGCACGCTGCTTTCGCCGCAATGGCGGCCGTGAGCGTCGCGCTGCTGATCCTGACCGTATTCGCCAGAAGCGCCAACGACCCCGTAAAGAAGTAAAACAGCATAAGGGGCCGGAAACGCCGTGCCGGTCCCGCCCTTCCCCTCCGGACGGGTTATAATATATATTCCGGACGTCCCTGTTATTCGCATGGCCGTGAGCAGACACGTGTTCGATGCCATTGGCATGACCAGAGTCGTAATAGAGGACGGAATAGTCACCGAAGTCGGCACTCCGGAGCTGAAATACTGCCCCTTGTTCAAAAAACTCTGCGGAATAGAGGATATTTCCTCTGAAAAAGTCCGTGAAAACATAGAATTCCGCATCAGAGACTTCGGATTCTGCACCGAAAACAGGATCGTCCGCGCGGACGACTACGTAACGTTCGGAGTTTCCGAAATACTGAGCGAAGCCCTTTCCAAAGGCGATCTCGACGCCGCCGTCATAGCCGCGGACGGATGCGGAACCGCCGTCATCACCGAACCGGCGCTCCTCCAGGGAATGTGCGGAAGAATCTCCGGACTGGTGGAAACGTCGCCTCTGCAGACGGTTCTGGATGCCGTCGGGAGAGACAACGTCCTCGACCCGGAGACGGTTCCTCTGGACATGGTGAGGGGAGCGGATCTTGCCGGCTCCAGAGATTATAAGAGATTCTCCGTGACGGTAGCGATACCTGACGATGCGGAGACGATAAGAAAGAAGTACGGAAGCAGAGCCCTGATCGTCGGAGTCCACTCCAGCCACGCGACCTGCGGAGGCGCCAGAAAACTGTTCGACAACTGCGATATCATCACCGCCTGCGCATCCGGAAACGTCCGCAGGGAGGCCGAGAGAAGAGACGTTCTCGTCGCGGGAAACAAAATCCAGATCTACGGCGTCACCGATCTCGGAAAGCAGCTGGTCCTGAAGAAGCTGGAATCGATCGGAAAGACTCCTTACCAGGGCGGGCCCAGAGACGAGCCCTCTCCGCTGATCTTCTTCGGTTAATCCGATTTCCTGTCTTCCAGTTCCACATAACTGCGTTCGGGATGCACGTTGACGTATGCCGGACGCAGAATTTTGTTGGATGTTATCAGCTCTTCCATGCGGTGGGCGCTCCACCCGACGATTCTGGCTATGGAGAACAGCGGAGTGTACAGTTCCCTCGGGATCCCCAGCATGTCGTAGACCAGACCGCTGTAGAAGTCCACGTTGGCGCATACCCCGTTTTTGTTCTTCTTCTTCGCGGTTATAAGATCGGGGGCGATTCTCTCGATCGTCTGATACATCCTGAAATCCCGCTCCCTGTGCTTTTCCGCAGCCAGTTTCTCTACGAAAGTTCTGAAGATCTCCGCTCTGGGATCGGATATCGTGTAAATGGCGTGGCCCATCCCGTATATGAGGCCCTGGCGATCGAAAGCGTCCTTGTCCAGAATGCGGTTCAGGTAGGATCTCAGCTCCTCTTCGTCCGTAACATCCCGAACGTTCGCGCGGATGTTGTCCATCATATCCATCACCTTGAGGTTCGCCCCTCCGTGCTTCGGTCCCTTGAGGGAAGACATGGCCGCGGCGATGACCGCATAGGTATCGGAGCCGCTGGACGTCGTCACGCGGGTGGTGAACGTGGAGTTGTTTCCTCCCCCGTGCTCCATGTGCAGAACGAGAGCCAGATCCAGAACCGCGGCCTCGAGCTCGGTGCAGGACCTGTCCGGCCTCAGCATCCTCAGGATGTTCTCCGCCGTGGAAAGAGACGGATCCGGATGATGGATGTACATGCTGTCCCCGTTGACGTAATGGTTGTACGCGTGATACCCGTAAATGGAAAGCATCGGAAAGACGCTGATAAGGTACAGGCACTGCCTCATCACGTTTATCAGAGAATTGTCCGGAACCTGCTCGTCGTAAGAGGCCAGAAACAGAATGCTGCGGGTCATGGAGTTCATGATGTCCTTCCCCGCGGCTTTCATGATTATGTCTCTCGTGAAAGTCTGGGGCAGGACGCGCACTTCCGAAAGGTACTTTTTGAATTCCAGAAGATCTTTCTCCGAGGGAAGGGATCCGAACAGCAGAAGGTACGCGGTCTCCTCGAAACCGAATCTCTTTCCGAGAAATCCGCCGCAGATATCCTTTATATCGTATCCGCGGTAGCATAATTTTCCGGGGCAGTGTATCCTTACCCCGTTCTCGGTCTATGAGCCGTCCACCTGGGAAACGTTGGTCAGTCCGACGACGACGCCCCTTCCGTCGGAATCCCTGAGACCTTTTTTCACGTCGTATCTGGCGTAAAAATCAGGCTGGAAAACATCGACGTTCTTGCACGCATCGCACTTTTTTTCAAGGAATTCCGATTGTTCGCGGTTCATTTCAGGCCGGCACCGACCCTGTTAGTAAAACTTGGTATTTAACGGTAAACGATCGCAGCGGATCGAACTGCGAGCGGTAGATCCTGCGGTATTCCCCGTCCTTCTCCAGGAGAGAGGAGTGGGTTCCCATCTGGACCACGCTTCCGTCTCTGATCACGAGAATGAGATCCGCGTTGCGGACGGTGGACAGCCTGTGGGCTATTACAAACGACGTCCTTCCGGCGGCGAGACGGTCGATGGCGTTCTGGATCAGAACTTCGGTCCTGGTATCCACCGAGCTCGTAGCCTCGTCCAGAATCAGCATGGGTGATTTGTCGAGCAGGGCTCTGGCTATGCAGATCTGCTGCTTCTGCCCTCCGGAGAAACCCGTTCCGGAGCGTATTCTGGTATCCAGTCCGTCCGGCAAAGACTCCACCAGCCTGTCCAGGCCGACGGATCTGCAAGCTTCCAGTATCTCCGCGTCGCCGGCATCCGAGCAGTAGGCGATGTTTTCCCTGAGAGTCCCGTCGAAAAGCCAGGAATCCTGGAGAACTATGCAGAACAGGCTGCGGAGGTACCTGCGGGACATGTCCCCTATGGAAATTCCGTCTATCGTGATCTCCCCGCTTCCGATCTCGTAAAAGCGCATCAGCAGATTCACTATGGTGGTCTTTCCCGCTCCGGTATGCCCCACGATCGCTATCTTCTGCCCGGGTTTTACCGAAAAGGTGAGATTCTTCAGAGTCTCCTCCCCTTCCAGATATCCGAAGCACACGTTGCGGAATTCCACGCTGCCGCGCACGGAGCCGGCTGTCACTCCCTCCTTCTCCGGATCCATCTCCTCCGCGCTCAGGAAATCGCGTATCCTCTCCGCTCCGGCCCCCGCGGCCTGTATATTCCCGAGAGAGCTGGAGATCATGTCGAGCGGACCCATGTATATCTTCACGAAAAAGATGAAAGCCACCACCGTTCCGATGGTTATGCTTCCCTCCAGAACCATCACGGAACCGACGATGCACACAGCGATGTATCCCAGATTCCCGAAGAACCTCATCACCGCGGGAAGAAGCCCCATGGTTATCTCAGAACGGAATCCGCTCGCGCGCAGCTCCTCGTTTACGGAGTCGAACTCTTTTTTGTTGAGCCGGGAAGCGGAATAAGCCATCGCGATGTCGTGCGCGGAATACAGCTCGGAAATGAAGCCGTACATGCGTCCGAGATTGCGCTGCTGGGAGCGGTAATATTTCTGGGTGCGCTTCACCACGATCGAAGAGAGGCCCATTCCGGCGAAAACAGTGATCATGCACACCGCCGAGAGAGTTACGTCCGTGAGGAGCATCATCGCCGAACACAGAACGAGAAGCACTATTCCGTGGACGAACACGGCCATGCTCCTGTTCAGAGCGGATGCGACCGTATCGGCGTCGTTGGTGAACCGGCTCATCACGTCCCCTTTGCGGCAAGTGTCGAAGAATTTCAGCGGAAGACGGTCCATCTTCTCCTGCATGTCGTTCCTCATCTCGCGCGCCACATGCTGGGACAGATCGGCCATCAGATAATTGCGCAGAAACATCGCTATAGTTCCGAAAAGATACAGGCCGAGAATGATTAATCCGTAATAGGAGACCTTCTCCAGATCTATGACGCCGGAATAAAGGCCGTCCGAGATCAGATCGGTTATCTCGCTGATGTAGTTGGGGGCGAATACGGTCAGCAGGGATTCCACGCCGACCATGAACATCGAAAACAGGAAGACGGCTTTGTGATTCTTCAGGTACAGAAGGATCATCTTCCAGGATTTCAGCATGGATCTGGGCTTGTCTTTTAGCACCCCTTTTCTGGAGTAGCCGCCGTCGATGTTGGGAACGCGGTTTACCATGAGCCCCCTCCGGTATCCTGGGAATCGGCGATCTCGGAATAGATGGAGCACCTGCCGAGAAGCTCGGCATGCGTTCCCTGATCCACTATCCTTCCTCTGTCCATGACCAGTATGCGATCCGCCGTGCGGGCCGTGCCTATCCTCTGGGTAATAAGCAAAACGGACGCGCCTTCCGTCTTCGCCGCCAGCCTTTTCCTGACTTCCCTGTCGGTGCTGAAATCCAGAGCGGAGAAGCAGTCGTCGAAAACGTATATCTCGGGATTTCTGCAGACCGCCCTCGCGATGGAGACCCTCTGCTTCTGGCCTCCAGAGATGTTTCTGCCCTCCTCAGAAAGCGAAATGTCCAGACCCCCCTCCAACTCTATGAAGTCCTTAATGCAGGCGGTGTCCAGAGCGTCCCAGATCTCCCCGTCCGTATATGAGTCCGAACCGTAGCCGACGTTATGCCTCACGGTTCCGGAGAGAATCACGGCCTTCTGCGGAACGTATCCTATCTTTCCTCTCAGCGAATCCAGTTTGTAATTCCTGACGTCGACCCCGTCCACCTCGATGGTTCCGGACGTGCAGTCGTAAAATCTGGGGATGAGCATGGCAAGAGCGGTTTTCCCGCATCCGGTCGCCCCTATAACGGCGACGGTTTCCCCGTGTTTAACGTCGAAATTTATATTTTCCAGCGTATCCGCGCCGGATCCGGGAAAACGGAAAGAGACGTTTCTGAATGATATCGTTCCGCTCCCGTTCCCCTCGGTTTCGGTTCCGTCGGTGATCTGCGGTTCGATAGAGAGAACTTCGAATATGCGATCCAGCGACACTTTGGCTCTGGGAAATACGTTGAAGATCTGCATCAGAGTGCGGAACCCGTTCAGAGCCATGGTGGCGTAGGTGGCGAACACGATCATTTCCGAAAACAGCTCCAGCCTCATCTCTTCGGACGAGTTCCCGGCTATGATGAATGCGCCGGTCCAGTAGATCGACATCGACAGAACGTTGCGGATGAAACCGTTGAAAGGAACGTTCACGGAGGCGATGTGATTGGCGCGGATGTTGTTCTCCGCCAGAGCTTCGTTCGCTCCGGAGAATTTCCTCTTCTCGTATTCCTGGGCGTTATGGGCGCGGATCATCCTCTGGCCGTCCAGCATTTCCGACGTGACCGCGTTGATCCCGTCGTTGAAATACTGGACTTTCTTGTAGAGCGGAGCGGACAGCTTCATTACGCAGTACACGAGGATCATCATAGCTGCGACGGCCGTCATGGTGGCGGCGGTCCAGGTCATATCCCCCTGGCTGATCCTCAGAACCGCCCAGACGGAAACCACGGGCGCCTTGATCATCGATTCCAGAGCGGTACCGATGAAATCCTGGATCTGCTTGACGTCGTTCGTGGAGCGCGTTATAAGACTGTATGACGAGATGCGGTCGACTTCGGAAAAAGAAAACTTCTGGATATGATCGAATTCCTCTTCGCGGATGCGCTTCGCCGCTGATGAAGAGATCCATCCGACGAGAGCGCTGACCGATATCCCGGCGAGCAGGCTTGCGACGGCGCACCCGGTCATCGCGGCCGCTTTCTCCGCCACTTCGGCGGCGGTTCCCCCCGCGGTCACGACGTCCGTTATATCCGCCATGTACGACGGGATCTCCAGATCCAGCCAGACCTGGAAAAGAATCATTCCGACGGTTACTGCGGAAAGGATCCATTCCTTCCTGCGGAAAAACCTCACAAAGGAGAAAACACTGCTCATATCCGAAGGGGGGGGGGCGCCCGTCCCGGAGGAGAGGCGCCCTGTTTATCACTTCTTAAGGGTTTCTGCCACTATAGTGTGGTCTTCCAGCATCTGGAACTCGTATTCCGTGGAGAACGCTGCGATCTTTCCGTTGTCTTTCCACCCGGCCAGCTGGTAGCC
>JAEEKU010000182.1 GCA_016282555.1 Methanomassiliicoccaceae archaeon | reverse complement strand
GGATCCAATCCGTCCTCCCTCAGCATCTGATCGAGCTTTTCGATGCTGAGAAAGCCGTTGAGAAAAATCGGCACCGAAACGTCGTAATCCATTTCGGTTCTTTCGAAATTCTGGATAAAAACAAACTGCGGGACGCTTCCGTGGGAAACGCCGGAGAGATACTTTCCTTTATCGCTGAAAAAGGAGTATCTGCCGCTTTCCGAAATAAGGTCCGTGGTTTCGTATACCATATCGTCGCGCAAAGTCCATCTGCAGAACATCTCGTCGCCGGGAACGATTCTTTCCGTTCCGGAAGGATAAATGAAATCCATCAGAACGGTTCTGGAGATATCCGAGATGCCGTATACCTCGTACGAGGAAGACATTCCGAAATGGGTTATGGTTATCTCCGAATAAACTGTACAGGACTCGTCGGAAGACACTTTCAGGGAATCGTATGCGGATATTTCCTTATCGTAACTCTGATCGTAACCGTAACTGTCGGCTTTGGAAGCTTTATCCGCCGCCATATGCCCGGAAATGCGGATCAGATCTCCCGGAGAGCACATCACATCATCCGGTTCTGACAGCGCGAACAGACGGAACTTCTCCATGTCAGACGCATATTCCAGATAATAATCCGATTCGAGAAGAAGCCGGTAATCGGCATTCCTTCCCGTATTTCCGCCTGCGGTGAAGAAGTCGGAAACGCCTTCAACTCTCAGAGAAATATTATCCAGCATGATTCTGCTGATAAAGTCTTCGGCATCCTCCGGAACGTTCAGTCCGGATTTTTCCAGAATTTCGGTTTTCAGGGAATAAACGTAATCCTCGCCGAGCAGTCCGGACAGCTCCGGTTCCGGAACGGAATCAAAAGAAACGGAGGATGATGCGGAGACGCAGGGAAACACGGAAATCAGCGCCGTTACGGCGACAAGCAGGGCAGCGATAAACAATGCTTTTATAACATCACCCCGAAAACTGGTAATATCCGGGTTTCGGGTCAGTGCTGAATCTGAAATTTCCCTGAATCGAATAATTGTTCATTATTCTGGATCCGTTCTCCGAAAAAAATGATTCGGAAAGGGACACGCCCATCGGGAATGTGTATCCTCCGATGCAGATATTTTTCTGGCCGCCGAATTCGATCGATTTGAGACTGAAACAGTTGGTGAACGCCTCTCTCCCGATGTAAACGACCGAACCCGGGAGATATACCGACTCCAGAGAAGCGCACCCGGCAAATGCTCTGTCGCCGACGGAAGCGAGATTCCCGGGCAGCTCTCTGATGTTTATCGAGGCGCAGCTTTCGAAAGCCCTGTCGCCGATGTAAACGACGGAATCGGGAAGACCGGTCAAAGACAGCGATCTGCATCCGAAGAACGCGGACGAAGCCACTGAAACAGTCTTCGGCGGAAAAACGAAACTTTCCAGTCCGGAACATCCGTAGAAAGATCTCTCGCCGATTTCGGTCAGACCCGCGGGAAGCTTCACTTCCCTCAGTTCCGAACACCCTTCGAAAACGCCCTCTATCGATGATACTCTCTGGGGAACTGTAATCTTCTCCAGCCCGGTGCAGTTTTTGAACGCGTTCCAACCGATCTCCTTCAGTCCCGAAGGAAGATCGATGGTTTTCAGAGATCTGCAGCTGAGAAAAGCGTTTCTTCCTATAGAATCGACGGTATCGGGGATGTAAACGGTTTCCAGATATTCGCATCCCTCGAAAGCGCTGCTGCCGATGGAGCGCACTCCGTCTGGTATCACCACCCCTTTTACCCATGTCTTGTCGAAGTCGAACAGACGGCTGATCGCGCTTTCCGAAACCGCTCTGACCGTGGGAGGCAGTATAACCTGGCCGGAAAAATCCGACCTGGGAGTTATCTTTTCAAGGGAATCGCCGTCGACGGAAAATCTGTAAATCTGCTCCCAGAGAGAGCCGTTATATCTGAATACGGTGCCGGTCTCGTTCGAAGATATGCCTTTTCCGCCTATAAGCTCCGCAGGAACTGTCAGAGACCCTTTGACCATATTGATTATCACCGCATCGGTACCCTTATCCATGACGGACGATCCGCCGCCGACGGATACGTTTCCGGTACCGCAGAACGTGACTGATTTGAGGCCGGGACAGTCCGCGAACGCCCCGGAGCCTATCTCGCGGATGCTGCCGGGAAGCGTGACGAACATCAGATTCCCGCATCCGGCAAACGCCCTCTCCTTTACCGAAACATAATTGTCGTCCACGGTCACGGAAGTTATGTTCGCCTTGCCGGAAACGGGTTTGTATTCCCCGGCATCGGACGAGTCGTCGGCGGAGATTATGCATAAAGAAGACAGAACTATCAAAATCGCTGCTGACAGCATAACCAGCCCTGACGCTCTGCCCATAGTGTCCGGCCGTATGGCATATATTATTTAATACAACGCTCCGGTCCGCGCCGGGGCACATTATTAACGTTAAGCATGACGACGGAAGCAAGAATGAGAATTATCCCTGCCGCGCCGGAGAGGGACAGCGCTTCCCCGTAAAAAATGAAACCTGCGGCGGTGGCGACCATCGGTTCGGCGAAGGCGAGAACGGCTGCTTTTCCGGCATCCATCCGGTTTAGGCCGTACGTATAGAGAAAATATGGAACGGCGGTGGAGATTATGCCGAGAGCGGCCATGTTCATATACGCCGCCGGAGACAGATCCGCATCCGCGAATCCGCTGAGATCCGAAAACGGCAGAAGCCCCAGGGCGGCTATGAAGAACGTATAAAAAGTAACGGTGAAAGGGTGGTATTTTTTCAGCGCGTATTTTCCGAAAATGCTGTATAAAGCATACCCGAACCCCGATCCTATTCCGATCAGAACGCCGGGAATGCTGATATCCCCGGATCCTCCGATGATGCCTGAAGTGAATACGCATCCGGCAAAAGCGCACGACAGCGCCAGAACCTTGACGGAAGTGATTTTTTCTTTGAAGAGAACCGCGGAAAGAACCACGACGAAACACGGCGCAGTGTATAAAAGGACGGCCGCCATCGACAAAGTCGTCATTTCGGCGGCCGTAAAGTATAGCATGCTGAACAGAGCCACGCTGAAGATTCCGGTTCCTATGAAGACCGGAATATCCTTAAGAGAAATTTTCAGCAGTTTCCTGTCGAAGATAAAAAGCACGGAAAAAATGACGAACGCCGTGATGAGGCATCTCACTTCGGTTATCTGCAAAGGATTAAGCCCGGAGGCTCCCAGAAAACGGGTGAATAAACCGATTATTCCCCAGAGAGACGCTGCGACGATAACGGCCAGCGGAGCCGTGCCGGACTGATTCATCCCGATAACCGCAGTTTCGCTTACTTCGAGGAGTTTTGTTCGATAATCTCGTATGAGATGCCGTTTTCATCGAGAATGGCCCGGTATTCGCCGACCAGTTTCTTCAGATCGTTGTATTTGTCATACGTTTTCAAGTAAAATCCTTTGAAATCAAGAGGGAAAACCAGCCTGACTTTTCCTTTCCTGTTGTATCCCTCAGGTTTTCTGTTCTCTCTGAGATCCATAAGATTAAGTTCGATATACATCTGAAGTATATCGTCATCCTCGGGCATCTGACCTATTTCCTCCAGCAGAGTGCAGAGCATCTGGGGAAAAACGGGCACTAAATCCTTATAATCGGTTTTTCCCTTGAGAACAAAACTGGTGCTGATAACCTTCATCGTACAGCCTGATCGCCGGCCGATATAAATCATTTTCAGACGCCCGGCTGTTTCTTCCGATCTAATATAATAACCAGTTCACCATAGCAGAGCCGATGAGAACAGCTCTTACAGTAGCAGGTTCGGATTCCGTCGGCGGAGCGGGAATCGAGGCCGACATCAAAGCGATGTCCGTCCTGGGAGTTCATGCTGCAGCGGTTATCACGGCGGTCACCGCCCAGAACACGCAGGAAGTTGCAGGCATACATCCCGTCCCCGAAGAATTTATCAAATTACAGCTGGAATCAGTCCTTAAAGACTGCGATATCAAGGCGGTTAAAACCGGCATGCTTTACAGTTCCGGAATAGCGGAGACTGTGGCGGATATACTGGAAGATCACGAGATGCCCTTAATCGTAGATCCGGTGCTCGTCTCCGGAACCGGGTTCGATCTTTACGACAAACCGCTGATCAACACTCTGAAAAAGAGAGTGATCCCCATGTGCGAACTGGTAACTCCCAACAAAGCGGAGGCCGAAGCGCTGTCGGGCATCAGAATAAAAAGCCTCGAGGACCTCAGGCTCGCCTGCGAGCTCATAGGCAAACAAGGTTCTTCCGTATACGTCAAAGGCGGCCATTTTGATACACCTGCTGTAATCGATTATCTTTATCTGTCTTCGGAATTCACTAAATTCGAATATCCAAAACTGAAAAAATCCGGTCACGGAAGCGGATGCGTGCTTTCTTCCTTTATAACCGCCAATATGGCTAAAGGACTGGACGTCGTCAATTCCATTATCAAATCCAGAGAACTGATTCAAGAATCGATTTCGACGCAGTACAGCATCGGCAAAGGAGATCCCGTCGTCAACCCTATGGTCAAAATAAAGGGAGAGACGGACAGAATCGCCGTGTCGGACGCGCTGGATAATGCTGTGAACAGGATTATCGATATCATACCCAACGAAATGATTCCGAGTGAAGGAATCAATATCGCGATGGCGCTGAAAGATGCCGCCGGACCGGAGGAAATCGCTGCGGTGGACCGCAGAATAACGGTCCATAACGGTATTCCCAAAAGAAACGGACCGATAAGATTCGGATCCGCAGAGCATCTTTCCTATATTCTGCTCTCGGTGATGAAACACCATCCGTCCTGCAGATGCATCATGAATCTTGCCTACAGCAAGGATACAGTGAATATTATCGAGGAAGTCGGATTGTCTTCCGTCTCGGTGAATATCGACAAAAATTACATCTCGGAATCGGTTGAAAAAGCGTTATCCGGGATGAAAAGAGTTCCCGACGCCATAATCGATAAGAATCCCGGAAGAAAAGCGATAAAACTCCTGGCCGAAAATCCGGGCAACATGATCGACAAACTCGAACAGATTCTTTAAACATATCCGCCTGCCGGAAAGACAGGCGGATAATTTTTAATAATTCATCCGATAGAAACCAGTTTGATTTCGAAGTAGAGATCTTCGTTGACGTTTCCTTTGTCGGTCACCTTGTAAGTGAAGTCGGAAGAGGAAACTTCCGTTACGAACCATTTTTCGGTTCCGAAATCGAGTTCTATCATCTGAATGGTGTTTCCGGAAACATATTTGCAGTTTTTGAAGGAAAGATCGGATTTGATGACGTTACCGTCGATGGAAACAACGCTGAAAGTGACTTTCTCTTCGCCTTCCGCGGGAGCGGTTCCTTTCGGGGAATAAGTGTAGGTCTTTCCAACTTCCGGCATGTTGAAAATAGTTACTTTGTTAGTATCCGACACGAAAGTCGCCGATGCATTCCAGCCGTAAACAGTCTTGAAATTGTAAGTCTCTCCGGCGGCAAGAGTCTTTCCGTAAAGAGACGAGAATACGCCGCTGGGAATCTCCTGCGTCACAGGAACGGTGAATCCTGCGAGAGGCACGGTTTTCCTGATTTCCGATCCGACGTACGCGTCTTCCGCGGGAATCATGACTCTGAACTTGTCTCCGACCTTGTGCCCGACTATCGAATCTTCGAACATCTTAAGAGCCGATCCGGAACCGATGGTAACCGAGAGCGGGCTGTAAGAGGACCTCGGAGTGAACTCGCTTGACTTAGTGATGTCCTTGTCGTCGGCGACGCTCTTGTAGCTCGTGTCGAATACAACAGCGCCGTCTTCTCCGATGTAATTGTAATACGTTCCCGTATAATCGACGGTTACCGAATCGCCGTAAGCTGCTGTACCGTCCTCACTGGAAACGAGATGATCAGCAGCGTACACTCCTAAAACAGCAACCGCCGCAATCACGAAAAGCACCAGACAAACCATAAAAATCGGGTCGTGCTCTTTCTTCTTATTATCTTCGCCGGCCATTATAACCGTCGCTCGCATTATAATGGCCTTATAAAATGTTTATTATCGCAAGCGCGCGGAACGATCTATTGCGAAAAACATTCAGACGCGCAAAAACGTTCGTTTTGTGACGATAATCGTTTAACAAGCGATTTAATTGCCGGAATGTTTGTTTTGTTATTCATACATCAAATATCTTTTTATATAATTGGCAGATACATCCTTCATGCGAATCGAAGAGTTCACTGAACTCATAACTTCCGAACCCGGCGTTTCCAGCATGCACATGATGGATCCGGAGGTTATTTCTAAAATAGTGGAAATCGAGGATTCCGTAAAAGGATTCTCCGGTTCGATGGATATAGAATATCTCGGTCTCGGAAAGTGCATAGCGAGCGATTACACGGCCGTGATTTTCTGCGATTCGTCATTCCAGCGCCCCGATGATATCACCATCGAAATGGTAAACGAAGAAGGCCTTCTCATCGGACATGACGTTCCCGAATGCCTTTACGCCAAGTTCAAGAAAAAGGAGAATCTCATCTGGGTTTCCGAATCCTTTATCCTTTACTCGGACAGGCTGCAGTCAAGCAAACCCCATCTGGTAATGAAAGCCGCGCGTTTCCCGGGAAAGAACGACTTTAAAGACACCGAACCGTGGATTTTCTACCCTTCGGTCAACGCCGCCAACTACCTCAGTTCGCATTACGGGATTGCCCGGAGCAAGGGGCTCATAAGCGCCATCATAGGATTCGGAAACATCGGCAGATCAGTTCCTGTGTCCGATATGGTGAAGATTACCGGAAGCGGGAGCAGCCATCGTGAGCCTGCCCCTCAGGACACCTTTGACTGAAGAAACTTCATCCGCAAACTTCTTAAGCGTTTTCAGCTCGCCGCTGCAGATCATGATCTCCATGCATTTGCTGCTGTCGAGATGAACATGTACGGATGTATTGATTATCCCCAGATTGCTGTGCTGAAGATCCGTTAACTTATCGACGATCTGAGTGGAGTTATGGTCGTAAACCACGACTATGGTTCCCACCATCCACTCGTCCTCGTTTTTCCACTCTATTTCCGCCAGAGAATCGCGTATCAGATCGCGGACGGCCTCCGATCTGCTCACGTAACCTTTTTTATGAATAGATTTATCAAATTTATCGAGAAGTTCGGGCTCTAAAGATACTCCGATACGAGTTACGCCATCCATAGCACACGATACGCATACTCCTTATATCTTTTTTATGCAGACAGTCCGGAGGGACGATAATGCCGCCGGATAAGCCCCGATGACGGCTATCTGCCGCAACTTTATGCTGATATGCAATCACTCAGACGAAACTCATCTCCGAACGATGCCCGCGCTCTTTCACCAGTATGCGGTGAGAATTGTTTTTATTACTGATACCCGATCCGCTGCTCATGTCTTTGAATTCCGAGAATCTTGAAAATGCAATCGTTTCCGCGGTCAGGACCGGAGTAGAGGGAAGAGATGTCGCAGTCGCCTTTTCCGGGGGACTGGATTCCGGACTCGTGGCGGCCATCGCCAAAGAGTACGCTAACTCCGTTACGTTATACACGTCGGGCAAAGACCAGTCGTACGATGTCGTAATGGCTCACGAAATGTCTGAAAAACTCGGTCTTCCGTGGCTTCACATACCGATCACGATCGATAACATCGAACAGAGGCTGCGCGAAATGATTTCGATCACAGGCACTTCCAGCCCCCTCACCCTGTCTTTCGAGCTTCCCCTGTTCTTCGTCTGCAGAACCGTACACGAGCGCTACATTCTCGGAGGTCAGGGTTCCGACGAGCTTTTCGCGGGATACTCGAAATATGTGGGAATGGATAACGAGGAGCTTCAGAGATCTATGAAATCCGATCTCGGAAAGCTTATCTCTTCGACGATTCCGCATGAGACTAAGGTCGCCAACCATTTCGGAAAAACAATTCTGTACCCTTATATCGATCCGATGGTGACCATGGAGGTCGGCGCGATGGATATCTCCGATCTGAAACCGAAGGATTCGGATTCGAGAAAAATGCTTCTGAAGCAGGTAGCCAGGAACCTCGGGTATCCGTTCATCGCCGAAAAGAGGAAAAAAGCGGCCCAGTACGGTTCCGGAACCATGGATCTCGTTCGCGAAGTCGCCGCTTCCAAGGGAATGACCTACCACCAGCTTGTGGATTCCATTTACAAAGACATATTCGAATGACTCCGTCCGGAGGCCTGCCGTGAGAGGACTGATACTGGTAAACGCATATTCAGAACTGCCGGCGTTCAGAATCCAGTCCGGCAGGCTGAAGGAAGAGCTTTCGGCTATCGGCATCGAATCGGAGATCCGCAGAAACGACGGTCTGTCCGTCTGCGTAGACGGCGGGCTGTCAGTCTGCACGGAAGGATTCGATTTCTGCATCTATCTGGACAAAGACAAATACGTCCTGAAGGCGCTGGAACTGTCCGGCTTTCCCGTTTTCAACTGTTTTTCCGCTATCGAAGCCTGCGACGACAAGATGATGACTTATCTTCTGCTTTCGCAGCACGGGATACGCATGGCGAAAACGGTTCCCGGGCTGCTCTGCTACGATCGGAATTCGGTCATCCCGGAGGAAACGGCCGACAGACTGATTTCCATGCTCGGACTGCCGCTGGTTGTCAAGGAAAGCTACGGTTCCATGGGCAAGAGGGTTTATCTCGCGTCTTCGAAACGGAAGCTCCTTTCAATCATGGACAGAGTCAAATGCGTCCCCCATTGCTTCCAGCAGTATATCGCCGAAAGCGCGGGAAGGGATCTGAGAGTCATCGTCGTCGGAGGAAAGCCGGCAGGAGGAATGATCCGCAGCTCCCGGACGGATTTCAGATCGAACGTAGGGCTCGGAGGCGATTATTCCGCTTTCGAAATCGATGAAGAAACCGGCAAACTCGCAAGCAGAATAGCATCCGTTCTGAATCTGGATTACTGCGGCATCGATCTTCTCTTCGGAAAGGACGGGATGACACTGTGCGAGGTTAATTCCAACGCTTTTTTCGAAGCTTTCGAAAAATGCACGCAGATAAATGTGGCGAAATTGTATGCGGAGCATATCGCGGAAAAGATGAAATCCGCCGGTACCGGGGTGCCCGGAAAGCCGCAGACAGAAATTAAATAATTAATCGCTAATGGAACCGCGGAGATTGTTTTGGATCCTGAGAAAAATCTGCTCTGGTTCGACAGCCTGTCAGAGCGGGGTATTAAATTAGGTTTGGAAAGAATCACGGAGCTGATGTCCCGTCTGGACAACCCTCAGTCGGATCTCAGAGCCGTACACGTTGCCGGAAGCGACGGAAAGGGATCCGTATGCGCCATGATCGAATCCGTTTTAAAAGAATCCGGATTCCACACCGGAATGTTCACGTCGCCGCACATACTGAAAATAAACGAATGCATCAGAATTGACGGGGAACCCGTTTCCGATGCCGATCTGATCTTCGTCCTCTCGAAAATAAGATCGGTTTCCGATGATATGGAGGCGGAGGGCGTGTACTGCACCCAGTTCGAAATACTCGCCGCGACCGCAATCCAGCTGTTTTCATCCGTGAGCTGCGACATCGCGATAATGGAGACGGGAATGGGCGGGAGATACGACTGCACCAGCATCATAAACCCCGATGTCACGGTCATAAACAACATAAGCATGGAGCACACGGGCTTCCTCGGGCAGACTCTCGAGGAGATAGTTTTCCACAAAGCAGGTATAATGAAACCCGGAGTTCCGTGCGTAACACTGAACGATGAAAAGATTACCGGCATACTTGAAAAATACAGCAGGGAAACGGGATGCCGCCTGATATGCGTGAACGAAGACGATATCCGGGTGGTTTCCTGCCGTCCCGACAGCACCGAGATAATGTACCGGGATTCGGCCTTCACAGTAGGTCTTCCGGGACATATGCAGGCCCGCAACGCCGCGGTGGCCGTCGAGGCGCTGAAATGCCTCCCCGAATTTGCCGAAACTATTGAGGAGCATCTTTTCGACGGACTCCGCAACGTATACTGGCCCTGCAGGATGCAGAAACTCATGGGAATGCCTGTTATCCTGGACGTTACGCACACGGAAGCCGGCGCTCTGTATCTCCGCAGGGACATCGAAGAGATTTACGGAAAAATTATCCTCGTAATCGGACTCCTTTCCGACAAAAACATAGAAAGAATCGCGGAGATACTGTCCGAAGCCGCCGAAAAAGTATTCGTTGCATCTCCGGACTCCCCCAGGGCCGCGCCGGCCGGAGACGTGTTCGCGGCCGTATCCAGATATCATGACGACGTCACCCTCTGCAATTCTGTGGGGGAAGCGATCGGAAAGGCTCTGGACATAAGAAACGACACAGACGTTCTCGTAACGGGATCGTTCCGGACTGCGGAGGATGCGCTGAAATGGATTCAGAACGCGTATGCGAGATCCTGAACGTTCTTTCGAAAGAGTACGACGGCGGAGCGTATCCCGGAAGGAACTCGGAGGGCCTCAATCCCGAATGGCCCTGCGACCCGTTCCATGTTCTCATCGCCACGATTCTCTCCCAGCGCACCAAAGACGACAACACCCGCAAAGCGTCGGACAGCCTCTTCAGAAGATTCGGAACGATGGAATCCCTCGCTGAAGCCGATCCGGACGAAGTGGCTGAACTGATACGCCCCGCCGGATTCCCTAAACAGAAGTCCAAGGCTATCGTCGAATGCTGCAGGATCATCCTCGACAAATACGGGGGGACGGTGCCTCGGGAAACCGAAGAACTGGTTTCTCTTCCTTCCGTCGGACGCAAAACGGCCGCGTGCGTCAGATCCTACGCTATGAATATCCCGTCGGTATGCGTGGATACCCACGTCCACAGAATTACCAATCTGATGGGTCTCGTTTCGACGAAGAATCCGGAGGAAACCGAATACGAGCTCATGCGCATTACTCCGGTCGGACGCTGGTCGGATATCAACAGATATTTCGTCCGCCACGGACAGGTGATCTGCATTCCGAATCATCCGAGGTGCTCCGGATGCTCCGTGCGGAACATGTGCGACCGCTGGCTCGGCTCCCAACCTTAATAATAATAATCGTTCATTCACGGTCAGATGCATGAGGTATCCGCAGTATCGAACCTCGTCAGCGGGATTCTTTCCGAACTGACCAGGTATAAAGTGTCCAGGGTCAACAGCGTCACTCTGGTGATAGGAGATCTTACCAGCCTGGGCGAAGAGCAGATGCGTTTTGCTTACGAGATAGTAACCCGCGGAACGGTTCTTGAAAACTCCGAGCTGATAATAGAGCACGAAAAAATAGTGCTTTCATGCAGAAACTGCAATTTCAGAGGTCCTGCCAGATATATCACGGATCCGGATTTCTCATCGGAATCCGTTCCGATCCTGTCATGTCCCGGATGCGGAGGCTCTGCGGAGGTCGTCGAGGGACAGTCCTGTACCGTAAAATACCTGGATATCGAGGAGGAAGAATGATGTTCAAATACAGAGACGAAAAAACAGCCGGAAAAATACTCGACGGTATCAGAAATACCGGAGTTAAGGCTAAATTCATGCACATTTGCGGAACTCATCAGGACACCATAGTCCGTTTCGGGCTCGAAGAGCTCCTCAGAGACGCCGGAATCGAAATCGCCCAGGGGCCCGGATGCCCGGTGTGCGTGACCACGAGCAGGGAGATCGCGGATGCGATAACTCTGGCGAGAAACGGCGTGACCGTGACGGCGTTCGGAGATATGATGAGGGTGCCGACCACGATAGGTTCCCTTTTCGACGCGAAAGCCGACGGAGCCGACGTCAGGATCGTCTACTCGATAGACGATGCGGTAAAGATGGCGAGAGCCCAGAAGAAACCGCTGGTTTTCGTAGGAGTGGGATTCGAAACTACGGCTCCGTCGACCTGCGTTCCGCTGACCGATCCCGAGTGTCCATCTAATTTCAGCATCTACAGCTGCCACCGCATATGCCCTCCCATTCTGGAGTCTATCCTTTCTCTGGGCGAATCCAGCATCGACGGATTCATAGAGCCGGGGCATGTGGCTGTCATCACCGGGGAGGAGATGTTCCGTCCGGTATCCGAAAAATACGGTCTTCCGCAGGTTATTTCCGGATTCGAGCCGCTGGACGTGCTTATGTCGTGCTACATGCTCTGCAAGCAGATCCGCGACGGCCGCGCGGAAGTCGAAAACGAGTACACGAGACTGGTCAGGCCCGAGGGAAACCCCGTGGCCATGCGCCTTATGAAAGATACTTTCACGCCCGAAGACCGCAGCTGGAGGGGCTTCCCGGTAATCCCCAAGAGCGCTCTAGTTCTGAAAGACAAGTATTCTGACCATGACGCGACCCGCGTGCACGAGGATATTCTGTCGAAAACGCCCGATGTTAAAGAAGAAGCCAACGGGTGCAGGTGCGGCGACGTCCTCAGAGGGCTTATCAAATCCGAACAGTGCCCGATGTTCGGAAAAGTTTGCAAACCGTCCAATCCTATGGGGCCCTGCATGGTATCCGCCGAGGGAAACTGCAGCATTTCGTACAGGCTCGGTTCGAAGAGGCTGTGAAAATGGAACCTAAAGTCATGATCGAAATGAAGACGGACCTCAGAATACTCATCGTGACGAACGATTCGACCGTATTCAACAGTCCCGGAATCGACAGCGCGTTCAACATGTTCGGCGGACGCGCGACCGAAGTCAAAAATCTCACCGCGCGTCTCGATACCGCTGTAGCTTCCGACGGGAAAAAACTCTGCGACGTATCTTACGGCGTTATTACAACGAGATACGGATTCGTTCCCGGCAATTATGTTATCGACAGATACGACCGCGTAATGTCCAACAGAGAGGAATACGAATACATCGACAACGCGAAAAACTTCGTGGAACAGGTTTCCTATCTCTGCCGTCCTTTCGATAAGGTCATATTCTGCATCCCCAAGGACATGTTCTCCATGTTCCTCGAAGCCGATCAGATCTGGAACGGAAAGCTCATCGCGATAACATCGAAGGATTTCGAAGAGGAATGCGCCAAGAGGGACTGGATTTTCCTCGAGCGCAGAGGTTCGAGGGTCGGAAGCGGAAACGCGGATAAGATAGAAGAGATAATAAGAGCGATGTACGACGAAAAACACCGGTCATAACATGGATTTTTCGTGATTCAGCAGTCTTCTCTTCAGATTTTCTCCTCCGGAGTAGGCTCCCAGGCCGCCTCCGGAAGGAACCACCCTGTGGCAGGGGATAATGATCGGAAGCGGATTCTCCCTGCATACCGTTCCGACGGCCCTGTAAGACCCGGGAGAACCTGCGGAAACGGCGATATCCTTGTAAGTGCGGACTTCGCCGTAGGGTATCTTTTCCAGTTCTTCGAGAACCGTCCTTCTGAATCCGGTCACTCCGTAATCCAGCGGCAGACTGAATATCTTCCGCTTTCCCGCCAGATATTCGTCCAGCTGTCCGAACGCTTCGGCGAGGACTTCGGTTTCCGAAATGTTCATCTCCGGCAGATTGGCATTGGGAAGATACAGATGGGTCAGATTCCCGTCTCCGTCCTCGCTTATCGTGATGGTTCCGATCAGAGTTATGCGCGTGAGCAGACTGCCGTATTCCATACAATCCAGAATAAACATGAACAGGTTTAACCGTTTCCGGTAATAATAAAAATCTTGTAAGTACTATGTATTTTATATATTATTATTTAAAATTACTGCATATTTAACGCATATATTTTTTATATTATTACATTTGCGGACAGGAACAAATAACGGCCGGGAACCGTACCGTCCGTCAGCGGGTATTATTAACCCGACGCATATCAGGCCCCGTGAACATTCTGACGGTCTTCATCATGGCAGTAGGGCTGTCAATGGACGCTTTTTCCGTATCGCTCTGCAAAGGATTCGCCATGAAAAAAATCAGCCTGAGATCCATGACTGCAGTCGGAATCTGGTTCGGGTTTTTTCAGGCGCTCATGCCGCTGATAGGCTTCGCGATAGGAGGCTGCCTTCATGACGCGCTGTTCAGCATCGCCGGAGCAGTATCGTTTCTGATTCTGCTATTCATAGGATTGAATATGATCCGCGAAGGCATTTCCGGCGGGGAAGAGGGAAACAATCCGGATACAGGATTCAGGGAAATGCTTATGCTTGCGATAGCCACGAGCCTCGACGCTCTGGCCGCGGGATTTTCCATCTCCCTGGAGGAAACCGATATTCTTCTTCCGGCGGCCGTAATCGGGATAGTGACGGCGTCTCTTTCGATGATCGGCGTAAAGGCCGGAAGCCTGTTCGGAAGCAGATACGGATCTAGGGCGAGAATAGCAGGCGGAATAATACTGATCGCCATCGGGATAAAGATACTGTACGAGGCCTTTATTTCCTGATTTTAAGATAGATCTCCAGATAATTGTCTATCGAAGCCCATGAAGTGTCCTGAAGCGAATATCCGGAACGCTTGATGAATTTCTCGACGGATTTCCTGTAATTATCCCTGTCAGTAAGCGCCGCCATGTACTTTTCCAGTTTTTCCTTCATATCGGAATCGGTCCAGTCCAGAAACGAACCGGAGATTTCCGGGGAGTCTCCGCCGGAGGAGATGATCGGCTGCAGAGACATGCGGTTCAGGAAAACGCTGAAAAACAGAAGGATGTCGTCTTCGAAATCCTTGCTCTCGTCCGGATCGAACCCGAGAAGGTCCAGCACGGAGTTTATTGTTTTGGAAAGGATGACGTAATCCCTGCAGTAGACGCATATGCGCCGCAGAAGATCGACAAATACGGAATAATGTCTGGCTCTGTCGGCCTGATCCGCCTCCGCATACATGCCGGAGTACACCTCCAGAACAGAGAGATAAACGACCCCTTTGTACGAATCGCCGAACACAGAATCGCATTCCTCGCTGAATTTGTCGATGTGCGCGACGTAATCGAACTCGAGATATTTAGTCTCGTTTTCCCAGATCAGAATGGAAACGAATTTCGCGAAAGCAGAGATATACAAATCGGCATCGCTCTTATCGATGCATTTCAAACCTTCCTTCCATCTCATCAGAGCTTTGCCGTCTTCCAGAGTTCTGGAGTAATATGCCGCGAGAATAATGCTGGCTGCCGCGGAAGATCCGGAACCTTCCAGAGACTGGATCTCCCCGATCTCGCTGGCGACCAGCTCCCCCGGCAATTTATCATAAAGCGCTTCCAGTCTGGAATCCCCGTTCAGAAGAGCTTTGACGAGCTGATCGGAAACAGGTCTCTCCCTGTGAAACCCGCAGCGGCAAATATCCGCGTCTTCCGGAAATATCATCCCACAGAACGGACATGAATCCATTCTAAAACCCATGGGGGATCCATGAGATACGAAGATATTATAGTTTCCAGTCTGTTTCAAATATAAGTTAGACAACATGCGCACCCGTCCCGTATCCGGAATATCATCAGCCGCCGATCGTGCGGCTTTTTCCGTTATCAGCGAATTCCGGACGAATCAGATTTCCTTAAGGAGACGGAACCCCCTCCGGTTAAAAACGAGTATCACGGGGTGGCTGAAAGTGCCCTGAACGCCCGCGGTATCTGAACAGAGCCCGATAATCGGTTGCAAACGGATTCTTTCAGGACGCGCATCCGGTACACGAAAATGCGAATCGCTCCCTGAGCAAAGATCTTCCGTTTTCGGAGATAACCCTGCGGTAGAACTGTTCCACGGCCTCGGAGG
>JAEEKU010000181.1 GCA_016282555.1 Methanomassiliicoccaceae archaeon | reverse complement strand
TCCCTATGCGGGCGACGTTGGCGTTCGTGGCCAGAAGATACGTGGCGATGCATTCCCAGCGCTCCTGCCTCAGAATGCGCATGCCCGGGCAGGATGAGGCGAGCCTGGAGACGTAACGGTCCCTTCCGGAGATGTCCTTTATGATCGCCGGGAGATCGTCCTCGGATCTGAAATAATCCAGAACGCGCCTTCTGGTGCATCCCTCCGCCGATATTCCGTTCTCCTCCTGCCTCAGAACCGCGATGCTCCTGCCGATGACTCCCTCCCAGGAGCCGTCCGGCAGCTTTCTCCATCTGTGGGCCTGCCCGCATCCGAGAGTGGGATCCAGACGCACGTCGAGTTCGATCTTCATCGGCCGGTCATCCGGAACCGCGACTAAAACGGTTTCTGATTATCACTATAGTTCTATGTTGTATCTCCTAAAAAACTGTTTTAAAAACAACCGCATACCGGGAGCCATGAGATTCGGCCCCGCCGGGTACCCGTCAGCAGGAAAGAACCCGATCGGATCATTGGAATACACCAGAAGCCTGGGACTGGACGCGCTCGAGGTCGAGTTCGTGCGCGGCGCGAGGATCAGCCCGGAGAGCGCCGCGAAGATCGGGGCTAAGGCTAAAGAGCTGGACATCAGGCTCAGCTGCCATGCGCCGTACTTCGTCAGCTTCAACTCGGAATCGGAGGAGACCCGGATGAAAAGCATTGACTGGGTGGTCTCCACCGCGAGAGCCGCCCATAATCTCGGCGCCTATATCATCGTGATTCACGCCGCCTCTTACGGAAAGAGCCCGGAGACCGCGCTGCCTATGGTCATCAGCGGGCTGTCCGAATGCAAGAACATTCTGGACGACGAAGGCATAAAAGACGTCATCCTCGGCGTGGAGACCATGGGGAAAACGGGGCAGTTCGGGACTCTGGACGAAATCTCGGAGGTCATGCGGAACGTGGACGGGGTGCGTCCGGTCCTCGACGTCGCCCACGTGCACGCCAGAGGGAACGGCTGCCTCAAAACGGAAAAAGATATGAGAGAGCTCGCGGAGAAATTCTTCTCCCTGTCCGGGCCGGTGGCCCACTTCCACATCAGCTGCATAAAGTACGGGGCTAAAGGAGAGATCTCACACCTGCCTCTGGAAGCGAGGGATCCGGATCTGCAGATTCTGGCGGACGTCCTGAAAGATTCGGATCAGGACTGCACGTTCATCTGCGAATCCCCTCTGATCGAAAAGGACGCGGTCGTGTTCAGGGACATGTTTCCCGGATACCGCAGGTAAAAACTATAGTTCTACCCTGCAGAGCGGAGCCCCGCTTCCGATCCGGAGGAAAAAGTACGGATTTTTTTTATAGTAAAATAATCTTGTACGGGCGATGCCACTGTGGCTTAGGGGTATAGCGGCGGTTTCGTAAACCGCAGGCCGGGGGTTCGATCCCCTCCAGTGGCTCCACGGCTTTTTTTTCCGGAATAACTTGCTGCTCATCGTCCGGTATTTTATAATTGCGCCCGGAGAGCGTTCCTTTGACTGCAGCGCAGCGCTATCCAGCGTTTTTCAGAACAATTTTGTCTGTAAAAAGCAGTATTTTGGATTATTGTTATAAATGCACACATCCATCTGAGGCTTAACGGAGTGATACGATGTCAAAAACGAATCACAATCTGAACAGATATCCGGAACTCCTGCCGGTACTGGCTGTCGTCCTCGCGCTCGCGGCGGCTGCAATCTGCGTCCCCGCGGAAGAAGCCGACGCGGCCGACAGCGGATCGTGCGGAGACGGAGTCGTCTGGAGTTTCGAAGGAGATACGCTGTCCGTTACTTACACGGGCGAAGGAACCGGAAGGATGGACGACCACAGCGATCCGATGGAGTTCGGATACGCTTCCCTGTGGGAGCGCATAAACAACGTCGTTATCGGCGAGGGCGTGACGTACCTCGGATATTGCGCGTTCAATAGCTTCGCGATAAAGAGCATAACGCTTTCGAGCACGGTCGAAGAGATCGGCCGCTCCTCGCTGGCCGGCAACGATATTACCTCTGTGGACCTGAAAAATGTAGTCAGAATCGGTCAGAGCGCATTCAACGAGAACAAGAAGCTCGAGAGCGTAGTCATACCTTCCACAGTGGAGAGCATCGGAAACTACGCGTTCGATCTGTGCGAATCTCTGGCGAACGCAGACACGAGCGGCGCAACATCGCTGACCAGCATCGGCAACAGCGCCTTCGTGCACAACGCGATCACCAGCTTCTACGTTCCCGCCTCCGTGACCAGCCTGGGAACCGGCATATTCGCGGAATGCTTCAACCTCGAAACCATAAACGTCGACGAGGCCAACGAGAAGTACGTCGGCGTGGACGGAGTGGTCTACGACGCCGGAATGACGACCGTACTCCACTTCCCCGCGGCGAAAGAGTGCGCCCTGTACGAGATACCGGACACCGTGACCAGCGTGGGTCCCGCCGCCTTCGCCAACAGCTACCGCATGCGCGCGGTGACCATCCCGGACTCCGTCACGGTCATCAGCAACAACGGTTTCGAGAAAAGCACGGGCCTTACTTCCATCAAAATACCTGCCACCGTGACCAGCATAGGGAATTTCGCGTTCAATTCCTGCGAGAACATCAAGACCATAGACTTCTCCGGGACGACCGTCCTCAAGTCTATCGGCGATGGAGCGTTCCTGAGCTGCTCCAGCATCAAGACCGTAGAGATACCGAAGTGCGTCGAATCTCTGGGCATAAGAGTCTTCGGACACTGCCAGTCGCTGGAATCCATAACCATCGACCCGTCCAACCCTAATTACAAGACGGTGGACGGCATCCTGTACGACAAAAATATGGAGACCCTGATGCAGTTCCCCGGCGGACACCCGGCGACCAGCTTCACCATCCCCTCGACCGTCAAAACGATCGATATAAACGCGCTCTCGTCGCTCACGAAACTGGAGTCGCTGACGATCCCCGATTCCGTCACCAAGATCAACGACGGGGCATGCACCTGCTCGCCCTATCACGTGACGCTGCTGAAGATAGTCTTCGGCAACGGAATCACCGAAACGGGCGCCAAGCCGTTCATATCCCATCATTTCTTCGGCAAGGACGGAAAAGAGCTGGAACAGACGGCCGGAAATCTCAGAGGCCATACGTTTACCGGCGAAGAAGCCAGCCATATGGTCATAGATGACGGCAAATCCGGCGGGGACTTCCCGGTCTGGGCGATCGCCGTCATAGCAATCGCGGTTCTGGCTGCGATCGCCGGTTTCGTATTCTGGAAGAGATCCCGCTGATTCCCCGAAAAAACTCCGGTCCCCGGGAGAACGGTTCCCGGGGCCATTTTTAATTCAAAGACCGGCCCTCTCCGGCGCGGAAGGCATTTCACCGTAAACTTCCACGACCACAGGAACCGTCAGAGACAGAGATCCGTACGTTACCGTCAGGTCGCACGCGCCGGTGCTTTTCGCGATCGCTGCAACGGTACCGGTGCTGTAATCGGTGATAATCCCGCAGACGGACGGGTCTGATGACGACCAGGTTACTAAATGAATCATCTCCGGCGGCGCTTCTATAGCCCTCAAACTTCCCGGAGTCAGAATCACTATAAACGGGACATAGGACTCGCCAGGAACCGCGGCCCCCGGTATATCCGCGGGCGCCCCGAAACCGAACACCGTTATGCTGCAGCTCCCGGAACTCTCGCCGGACACCGCGGTGACGGTGCACGTTCCGGCCTTCAAGGCGGTAACGTTACATTCTTTTCCGTCTTTGGAAACG
>JAEEKU010000180.1 GCA_016282555.1 Methanomassiliicoccaceae archaeon | reverse complement strand
GTTCAGCGAATTGTTGGAGATGAAGGGAAACGGATGGGAAACGTCCAGAGCGAGCGGCGTGAGCAGAGGGTGGATCCTCTCCCTGTAGAACCAGGACACCCAGGCCCTCTGATCTGTGACAAGATCCTCCACTTTTATGACGAAGATTCCGGAACCGGAGAGATCGTCCCTGAGCCCGTCCCAGCACTTATCGTACTGATCGACCAGTTCCCGGACTACGGAGGAAACCGATTCCAGGAGATAGTTGCGGTTGAGACCGGTGTAATCGGGGCCCGGAATGGGCGTTTTCGACATTATGCCGGGAACGCGGATCATGAAGAACTCGTCGAGATTTCCGCCGCAGATCGCAAGAAACTTCACTCTCTCCAGTACCGGATTCGATTTGTCCTGGGCCTGCTGGAGGCAGCGCCTGTTGAGCTCCGGCTAAGAGAGCTCTCTGTTGATGTAGTACTTGCTGTCGCTGAGATCCGTTTCCGCATCCATTTCAATCTTCCTCTGTGCGCCTCGCCTTCACCGATTCCATGTGGGCGAACAGCCCCTCGGCGGCCGCGATGGTCTCGATGGTCGGAGCGATGGATTCCAGACCCTCTCTGGTGAGATACTGGACGGTGGACGTTTTCATGAAGTGGGCCACGTTGAGGCCGGAACAGGTCTTCGCGAATCCGGAAGTCGGAAGAACGTGGTTGGTTCCCGAAGCGTAATCTCCGGCGGCGACCGGGGTGTACGGCCCGATGAATATGGAACCGGCGTTCCTGACTTTTCCGAGAGCGTCAAGTGGATCGGAAACCTGGATGGAGAGGTGCTCAGGGGCGATCTCGTTCATGGTTTCTATAGCGAGATCCATGCTGTCGCACACGATGTATCCGGAATTCGACATGGCTTTGGTGATGATCTCTCTCCTCGGCGCTTTCTGGATAATCTTCTCCATGTACGGCCAGACCGCATCGGGAAGATCGGGATCGTCGGTAATAAGGAGGCAGGCCGAAGAGGGATCGTGCTCGGCCTGGGCCACGAGATCGGATGCCAGAAACTCAGGATCCGCGGAGGAATCGGCGAGAACCCCTATCTCGCTGGGTCCGGCCGGGAAGTCGATATCCACCTTGTTCCTGAGCATCATTTTGGCGCAGGTGACGAAGACGTTTCCGGGTCCGACGATCTTCTGCACGGGCTCGATGCTTTCGGTTCCGAGAGCCATGGCGGAGATAGCCTGGGCCCCACCGGTGAGATAAATCTCGTCCGCGCCGGCGATGTCCGCGGCCACGAGCGTAAGGGGGCTGGCGTTGGCGGGAGTGCAGAATATGACTTCGTCTACGCCGGCGACTTTGGCGGGAATGACGGTCATCAGAACCGTGCTGGGATAGGAGGCGCGCCCGCCGGGGACGTAGCACCCCACTCTCTCCAGAGGGGTGGATTTCACGCCCAGGGTTATTCCGGGTTCGACCTCCGAAAGCCACAGACCCGCGGGCTTCTGAAGCTCGTGGAAGCGCTGGATGTTGTACGCAGCATTCTCCAGCTCCTCGACGACGTCCGAAGGTACTTTGGCGTACGCATCTTCGATATCCTCGCGGGATACTTCCACCCTGTCCAGTCTGACTTTGTCGAATTTTTCGGTGAGCTCGATGAGAGCGTCGTCGCCGCGCTGCCTCACCATATCGATTATGTCCCTGACGGTTTCGGAAACGCTGTCGATTTTGGACTCGCGGTTGCTTTTCCAGAATCCCTCGTCGACTTCCTTCCATTTCGGAATCTTTTCTGATTTCTGTGTTTTTTCATCGCTCATAATACCCGCCTATGTTCAGGAGAGACTTAATATTTAGCACTGGAAAAATCAGAAGCGAAACTGCGGATATAATCAGGTTTCCAGCTTTATGCCGCGAATCGGTGAACAGATCCGGTTCCCGTACAGGAATCCGGGGGACAGGCACACACGGAGATGTGCCTGCATGTAATTTCAAGTTTCATAAACGGGATGCCAGGCGGCGAACTGAGCGAGCTGCTCCTCGGTGCGATGATAGTATCTCTCGCCGCGGTCGAGCCGGGCTATACGGCTCATCTCATCTTCGGTGAGCTGGAAATCAAAAATATTGAAATTTTCCCTGATGTGATCGACATTTCTGCTTCCGGGAATGACCGCGAATCCCATCTGTATATGCCAGCGGAGGATTATCTGCGCGGATGATTTGGAGTATTTCGCCGCGAGTTCCGCGAACACAGGTTCGTCCATGAGCTTGCCATCGCCATGACCCAGAGGATACCAGCTCATGATCCTGATACCATATTTCCCGATCAGAGAACGGAGCTCCTTCTGAGTGAAATAGGGATGCGCCTCGACCTGTATGAACTGCGGAACGATTTCCCATTTCCGCATCAGTTCCCCGATGTACCTTCCTTCGAAATTAGAGACCCCGATCGACTTTGCCTTGCCTTCCCTGTATGCTTTCTCCAGAAGCCTGTATCCCGCGAGCCAGTTTCCGGCAGGCTGGTGGATGTACAAAAGGTCGGCGTAATCCAGGCCGAGACGTGCAAGGGTCTCGTCTACTGCATCGGGATTTGAATATTCGGTAGGCCAGAGTTTGGTTGAGATGAACAGCTCTTTCCTGTCCGCGCCGCTTTCCCTGATCCCGCGGCCGCAGGCTCTCTCATTGACGTAAGCGTTAGCCGTATCGATCATGCGGTATCCAGTCTTCAGGGCCTCCCTGACGCTGTTCTCCGCATCCCCGGGATTAAGCATGTAGGTCCCGATTCCGATTTCGGGACATTCGATTCCGTTGTTCAGTTTAATCATCTGCATCGCCTTTTTCATTCAAAACCGGACGGATCCAGTTCCTTTATAATTCTTGCAGGATTGCCGACAGCGACCTGATAATCCCCGACATCTTTGGTCACGATGGAGCCTGCTCCTATCACAGCATATTTTCCGATTCTTACCCCGGGCATAATCTGCGCGCCTGCGCCGATCCAAGCGCCTTTGCAAATCCTCACGGGTCTGCAAGTCAGTATCTGCCTGTCATAAAGGTCATGGTTGTTCGATATGAGAGATACGTTGGCAGCGATCATGACATCGTCCTCGATCTCGATGCCTCCTCTGCACATTCCGAGCATGTTGCCGCCGATATACACATTCTTCCCGATACTGAGGTTATCAGAAGCAACAAGATTGAATGGCGCCGTAATCCTCGTGCCCTCCCCGATCCTGTCGCCGAACAATTCCTTCACAAGAGAATCGTATTCCGGCGTAAACGGCATCGTGTGGTTTATCCTGAAGATTAGCTGCGCGGTCTCCGCCGCCCTGCGTCCCTCCGCGGGAGTCATCTCCCTCATATCTACTCTTAATTCCTCGCATTCCATTGTATCCCCTCAGAAAATCGATGCATCCGTTCCGCTGCGGGGCAGTCCGCTGTCCCCGGACCCTCCGGAGACGCTCGCATCTCGGGCGTGCGAAGACGCATGAGAGCACATCGCCGCCGGACCTCGCGTCAATGGATATTATTTCCGCGGATTTGCTCACGGCATCCCCGGTTCCTGCATCCGATGATCTCACTCCAGACTGGATCTCGCCCAGCCGGCGACCCTCTCCTTTGACGATTGCGCCTGACCGCCGCTTATCGCGAGGGATCCGCCCAGTACCGCCCCTTTGCAAACATCCTTCAGATCGCGCTCGGAAGATCCCATTCCGCTTCCTTCGTGCGTCATGACCGCGAAGACCCTCTTGCCGTTCCAGTCGAGCCTCTCAAGCTGGGAGAAGACGGCCATGGGATAAGTTCCCCACCAGCACGGGCCGCACACGAAGACGGTGTCGTATCCGTCTAAAGAATCCAGATATCTTTTGAGCTCGGGTCTTGCTTTCAGTCCGAGCTCTTTCTTAGCGACATCTGTGCATTCCGTGTAGTCGGAAGGATACTCTTTTACGGTGGCCACCTCGAAAAGATCGCCGCCGACAGCGGATGCTATGTACTCCGCGACATATTCGGTATTCCCCTTCGGGATGCTGCGGATTGAGCCGCTGAAGTAATTCTGCCCCTTGCGGGAGTAATAGATGATCAAACTTTTCGGCATCTGATATCGCCTGATCGCTCATCTGGAATGTTATTATTAAATATTATTATAATAAACGTTAATTACTAATTAAAATATTAAATCAATTATTTCAAATGATACTATGGACACCAAACAAATTGACTACCTTCTAGGAATCAGAAAAGCAATGAGCCTGAACCAGGCGGCGGAATCTTTGGGAGTATCCCAGCCTACTCTCTCATATCAGCTGAAACATATCGAAAAAGAAGTGGGATTCGCAATTTTCGAACGCAACGGGAGAAACATCAACCTTACACCGGCCGGTGAACAGTTTTGTTCGGGACTGTTCGCACTCCGTATCGAGCTGAGGAAAATCATAGAACAATGTCAGAATATAAGCGGAACATACAGACAGGATATCAGAGTAGGGCTGCCCGTGAGATCCGCCTTAAGACTTCTTCCCGATGCGATCAGAAGGTTCTCCGAAGAATTCTCAGACGTTTCGATAACTCCTGTCTTCCATCCGTACGGAGATTTTACATCTTTCCTGTCGGGAGGAACCGACATAGAATTCGCTGCACGGGGCGATCTGGGAGGATCCCCCGGAGTGAAAGAAGATCATCTGTTCTACAGCGGAATATACCTCATAACGAGAGACGATGATCCTCTTTCCTCCGGCAGAATTGTCAGGGAGAAGGATATGAACGGCAGACTGCTGATGGTCGGAGGCGGCTCTCCCCCGGAACTGATTACCGTTCAGCAGAGAGTAATAAGGAACGCTGACGTAGGATACTACAACAGCCATGATCACGACACGACCATGATCAACGTTGCCATCGGAAAAGGAGTCTGCCTGTCTCCCGGATTCCTTAAAGGCGATGATCCCGGTTACAGGTGGACTCCCTTCGACTGTCCTGAAAAATTTGACTGCGTCCTGTGTACCAGGACAACTGATGAAAGAGCGCCCGTCAGGAGATTTATAGAAATCATGAAGGAAGTTTACGATTCTTATAACGGATATCTCTGACCACAGACTGGATTCGAGAACTTTCAAAGGCACAAAGTGCCGATATGACCCGGCTGCGTGCTGAGAACCGTAGATAGAACTATAGTGATACTGAAAAAACGGATAAGCGCGGGCAGACAGATGCCGCACCCTTATAACCGGTTATAACAGCGGCGCAGGCGGGTAACATGCGGAACTGACCGCAAAAACCCAAATTATTTAACTGTGCAAAAACTAACCTCAATAAAGCAGGAGACATCCCCTTGCATGGGTGTATGCCCAGTGTCGCCTGCTCCTTAATATTGTTGTGACCGTTCCGAGAGGATAAATCCAATGGATAACGACGGATTGTTCGCTGCAGCGCGTAGAAACGATGACTCCGTGGTGAAAAACGGCCTGTGCGTCATATGCAAAGGTTCCAGAGCCCTCTGCGGAAAGTCCAGATGCCCCCTGATGGCCAAGTTCTACGCCGACAGCAGAAGCATTCCCGACGTGAATTCCAAAGATATAGCCGGATGCAGCCCTCCGTCGGTTTTCGTAGGAAGGTACGGATATCCCAAGGTGGACATCGGCCCGCTTCTCCCTCAGGAATTCGGAGACACCTCTCTTCTGGATATGCCGGAGAGATGGGTGGGGCGCTCTCAGAGTTCGATAGTTGACATGAGATTCAGGCTCATACGCGGAAAATACAGGATCGATGCCAAGGATTTCGAAAAAGCCGGAAGAATCGCCGACAGCATCCAGGAACTGGCGCTGACGGCGAGGCCCGTCGAAGTGGAGACCAACTTCTCGTCGAAACCGAAAGGCAGATCGGTTCTGGACGATGCCGTTCAGCCGTTCGGACCGTCGGGAAGAATCGAACAGATGAACGTGGGGAACGGAAGATTCGTGAACAGTCTGGAGAAGAACTTCTACGACATAGATCTGAGAGCCGCGGATGCCGTGATCTCGGCCTACCGCTCCGGCACTCTGGTTACGGAGATCGAAAAAGCGTTCTCGGTCGGAACCATGGGAACGAAGAGAAGCAGAAGATTCGTTCCGACAAGATGGAGCATCACCGCAGTCGATGATATAATATCCAAAGAACTCAAAAAATCGGTGAAATACAACGAAACCATCGACAAATACAGAGTATACTTCTGGAACCAGCTGGACAACAGATGGGCGATAATCATGATGCCCTGCTCCTGGCGCTTCGAAATGATGGAGGCCTGGTACCCTCAGACCAGCTGGAATTCGTATTCGGACAGCGTGGATTTCGAAGTGGACAGCGAATTCTCGGAGAACAGGACCACGTATGCGGCGATGGGCGGAAGCTACTACGCCGCCAGGCTGGCGGCCGCCGAAAGGCTGGAAAAAGAGAAAAGATGCGCAGGAGTAATAGTTCTGAGGGAAATTCATCCCGGATACAACATACCTCTCGGGGTATGGAACATAAGAGAGAACATGCGCGCCGCGCTGCTCTACGAACCGATCGAATCAGATACTCTCGAAGGACTCTGGCCGCACATAGATTCCTACATGGACATACCGCACGGCGAATGGCTGTCCCGCTCCGAGATAATGAAAAACTGGAAAGTCCAGACCCGGCTGGATCAGTTTTACCGACGGCTTCTCAGACGGATGCCGGCGGCGAGCGCGAGCGTCGGCAGTTCGATCACCGGACCGATGACCAGAATCAGAAGGGCGATGGCATTCTCCGGGAAAGCCGCGGCGCATATCGCAAGAGCCAACGGTGAATTCCTAGCCAAAGCCGTAAAAATGAGGGACGTGGTGTCATCAAACTTCCATTTCTGTAGTTTTCCGAGCCCGGAGGAGAGAAGATAGTTGAAAATGAAGAAAATCTCCATCGGAATAAACATCGATACCAGAAGCATCGGGTTATCAAAGAGAACCTGGCTTTCGGACGCGAACATGGATGCTACCGCGAGACAGAGAAAAACAGTCTGGATCTCGTCATTGTATCCGAGAACCTTCTCTTTGCATCCTTCCGCTTTATCAGATCTGCGGGAAACGAATCTGACGGCGGCGGCCAGGAGCAGGGGCACGGCCAGCACGAGAAGTATGCTTCTGACGATAGTCTCCGGATCGAACCGTATCTCGGCGCCGAAGAACAGGAAAACGTAAACGGGAAGCATGATCACCTGGATTATCAGATTGAGAGGAAGGATCGCGCTGCTGAGAGACGTGTTCCCTCTGGCAGAGGCGGTGAACACTAGAAACCAGTCGGTGCACGGAGTTACCAGCAGAAGCAGGATCCCGAATCTGACGTCGGTATTCCCGCTGAAAAATAAATAACCCAGCAGCATCGCGAAGACGGGAGTCCAGATAAAATTCACTGCCAGCGCGGTCAGGGAAAATCTCCAGTTCTTGAAAGCGTCTCTGAGTCCGGAACCGTCGACCGAAAGAAACACGAAAAACAGCATTGCCATGAGAAAAGGCTCGATGAGCTGCGAGGAAAAACTGCCGAAACCGGTGAAGGCTCCCGCGAGAAGCCCGGCCAGCGCGGCCGCTATGATTCCCGCGGGCTGGACGATCTCCCCGTGCTTCATATAAGTACGTATCATCGGGACGATTTAACTGTTAACGGTCCGGACAGAAAAATAGAACTATAGTGCTATATGAAAAACGGCGGGAGAGGCTCCCGCTGTATAAAAAATAATTACTTGTTCCTGACCACGGTAACGGGACAGGAAGCCTGCGAGACGATTCTCTCGGTCACCCCTCCGTGAAGGATAGACTGAAGGCCGCCGCGCCTGTCCACGCCCATGACGATCAGATCGAACTGTCCGGACTTTCCGAGAATGCAGTCGACCACATCGCCTTCCGCGATAAGAGTTTCCGTCCCGATTCCGGCATCGCGGACAATCGCGGCGACTTTTTCAACCAGCACAGCCGGATCCGTATTCTTCTCCTTCACGCTGAAAACGGTGATCTTTCCGCCGACGATCCTGGCGGTCTGGATAGCTACATCGATAGCGGGCCTATTCTCATCGTACACGGGGAGAAGAATCTCCTGAATTCTTTTGGATCCCGATCTCAGAGTGAGAACGGGACAGTGGCTGTTCTCTATGATCTTCTTAGCAGTGGATCCTATGCGTCCGGGACGGATTCCTGATTTGCCTGAAACCGCGAGAATCATCATATCGGCATTTTCCGACTTTTCGCAGACGATTTCCCACGGAATGCCCTCGCATAAAGTCTCCTTATGTTTGGCACCGCTCTTTTCCGCAAGTTTGGCGACGCGCTCGAGGAACAGTTCGCCTTCCATTCTGGAAACGAAACGCTCCTGGGTGCTGTCCACGGTGCCGAACCTTTCGAACGACGACGCATCGATTACGAAAACAAATTCCAGACAGGCGTTGAACGTGCTAGCGGAATGAAGCGCCAGATCAACCGCGACCTCGGATGAGACGCTGCCGTCCACGGGCACGAGAACCTTGTCAAATTTCATATGATCTTCAGCCATCGGCCATATCTCCGGTGTCCGCATTGCGTACCCGGCGTAAATAGATGTTTATTCCAGCTAGAGTTAAATGCCTTATAATCAGGTTATTCCGGAGCGGATGCACGAGATAGGGAAATGACCGTGCAGCCCGGAAATAATCTCCGGATTCCTGCATACAGGTCCCGATGCAAATCTGAAATAACCGTAAAACCATCCGAGATCATGAAAAGATGCATGGATTCCGATAATCTTCACAGACGCTTGAAAAGAATATCCGGCCAGATCGCGGCGCTGGACAGAATGATCGACGAGGACATTCCCTGCGACGAGATCCTCGTTCAGGTAAATGCGGTGAAAAGCGCTCTCCATAAAGTAGGCCAGATCATCATGGTCGGCCATATTAACAACTGCGTCAAAGACGGAATACGGAACGGCGACGCGGATAAAACCATTCAGGATTTCGCCAAAGTTCTGGAACAGTATTCGAAGATCTGATCCGGAACCGTTCTGCAATATACCCCCATAGGGTATTATACCACATACCCCCTACGGGTATATCGGTGATACCACGGGAGTAATATCCGAAGCAATTCTGAATCAGAAAAAGGAATTTTCTCTCATCCTGATCGGAACAGTTTTTCTGCTCGTCTCGATATCCGCGGAAGAACTGAGACCCTTTTCCCTCGTCCCTGTCTTCCTGTGCGGAATACCGATTATATGCGGGACGGCCGCGGGGCTCGTCAGGGATCGCGATATCACCGCGGACGTGCTGGTGTCGGCAGCGATAATCGCCAGCATCCTGATAGGAGAATGGGAAGCGGCGGCCGAAATATGCGTGATAATGGAGATCGGATCGTTTCTGGAAGAGGCTGCCGTATCCCGCGCCAGATCCTCCGTCAGGCGCCTTTCGTCTCTGAAACCTTCCGAAGCCAGAGTCGTCGAGAACGGTTCCGAGAGAATGATCGGCTTCTCCGAAGTTCGCGCGGGACAAAGAATCAGGATTTTTCCGGGAGAGACGATCTCCGCGGACGGCACGGTGATCAAAGGCAGCTCTTCCGCCGACACATCGGTAATCACCGGCGAATCCTTACCGAGGGATATTGGCCCGGGCGACAAAGTATCGTGCGGCTGGACAAACATGTACGGTTCGATAGACATCATCGCGGAATGCGACGGGAACAGCACGGTCCTCTCCCGCATGGCGGGGCTTATGGAAGATACGGATCTCAAAAGATCCAGAACCGTAAGGACCGCGGATAAGATGGCCGTTTACATCGTCGCCGCCGCTTTTCTGTCCAGCGTCGCGGTGTATCTCATGACGTCGGACATCCGCCGCGCGGTTACCGTAATGGTCGTATTCTGTCCCTGCGCGCTTATTCTCGCGACTCCGACCGCCGTAATGGCCGCCGCGGGAAACATGAGCAAAAAAGGAATACTGATGAAAAATGCGGATTCGGTAGAGAATCTCTCCGCAGTAAAGACTATAGTTCTGGACAAAACCGGAACCCTCACGACGGGAGTGATGAAATGCGAGGGGATCGTATCCACGGATCCTTCGGTGCCGGATAAACAACTCGCATCGCTGGTATGC
>JAEEKU010000179.1 GCA_016282555.1 Methanomassiliicoccaceae archaeon | reverse complement strand
TGATCACTCCCTCGGCGGCGATCACCATATCCAGCGATCTGGGGACGAGAACGGCGACGAAATCCCCTCTGCCGATTCCTTTTTCATGGATGTACTCCGCCAGATAATCGGTCGTCCGGTCGAGTTCGGAGTATGTCACCGAATCGTCCAGATACACCGCCGCCGTGTTGTCCGGGTGCTCCTCCGCCTGCTTTCTGAACATGTCGACGACCGTGACGCTCCTGTCGAAGGGAACGTCGGTGCCGTTCATTCTGTCCATCAGATCCAGCGTCCGGCTGTCGGTGACGTATATTTCTTTAAGAGAAGAGCAGGACAGGAACTCCGAGACGGTTTCATCCATGGATCTGGTGAAGAATCCTATGAATTCGTTCGTGAATCTGTTTTTATCGTATTCGACGAAGTAACTGAAACTGTCCCCGTCCTTTATCATCTGGAAGAGAACAGGCTCCTTCTCGCCGGACAGCCTCACCTGGATAACCTCCGACGGCTTTCCGCAGAAACTGCTGAAACTGAATTCGTCTCCCTGATAGACCATCATTACGTCCGGCCTGACTCCGAGCTCGCGGCTTATCTCCGCGAACGAGTACGCATCGTTCCCCATGCTGGCCGCCAGCTGCTTTCCCGTTTCCCTGGACAACTCCGCGGGGCTCATGTTCTCGTCGGCGATGCTGCACACCACCGGGATGGTTTTGACGAACATGGATACGGAGTTGATGGTTCTGGAATCGTTCCTGCCGTTGTAGATCGTCGTGAAGACCGCATGGTCGCTGCCGTTGTATCTGGCCAGGTTGTAGCCGAAGGCGGAGCAGATCAGGCCGTTGACGGTGGTTCCCGTCTGTCCGCATATTCTCGCGGCTTTCTCCGCGATCGGCTTTCCGCGCATATAGAATAAGCCGTCAGCATCCGGATCCGGGCGGTAGACGTCTCCTTTGGGCAGGAAATCCCTGTCGTATCCGGCCAGAAGGTTATCGTAATAGCTTTTGGCTTTTTCCAGGGAGTCTCCGCTCCTGTCCTCCTGCTCTTTGAGGGAAGCTTCGTATCCGCTGAAAGTTTCCGGAGAGATCTCTTCTCCGGAGTAAGCTCTGGATATCGCATCCGTGAATATGTTCATCGACGTTCCGTCGCTGATGATGTGATGCATCTCGATGTAGAGAAGTTCGCAATCGGCATGGATCATCTTTATGCGGAACAGTCTCGACTCCAGCAGCGCGAAGGGTCTGGCCAGATCTTTGATTATGGAATCTGCGGATCCGGCGCTGATCTCCTCGATCTCGTCCCGGGAGAACGGTCTGACGCCTTTTCTCCGGAGGCGGAGATCTCCGGCTTTGTTCATGAATATCTCCGTCAGGATGAACGGGTGCGCGGCGACGGCTTTCTCTATAGCGTCCTTCAGCCTCTCCGGATCTATGCTCCCGTCGTATCTGAGGAGGAGCGGAATGTTGTAAACCGTGCTGTCCGGCCTGGACATGCACTCCACGAAGATTCCCTCCTGGGATTTCGTCAGGGGATAATCGTCCAGAATCTCGTAGGATGCGGCGGGCGCGGAGCAGGCGATGAACTTCTCCAGCTTTTCCACCGTGCTGTTGTCTCTGATATCTTTCGACTGGAACGGTATTCCGAACTCGTCGGACAGCAGGACGTTCAGGCGGATGCTCCCTATAGACGTCAGCCCCGCCTGGAACAGATCGGTCTCTATCCCGAATCTGTCCGTTCCCAGAACCTCCGACGCGATCCTGAATATGCGCTTCTGGATGTCCGTCTCCGGAGGAGTCGTCTTGCCGAAGTCCGCGGCCGGCACCGGCAGTTTCCTCTTGTCGACTTTGCTGTTCACAGTCAGCGGGATCTCGTCGATCTGCATCGTGACCGCGGGAACCATGTATGAGGGTTTAGTCTGCAGAATGAACGAGTTCAGAGCTCTAACGTCTATTTTTTCGTTCGAAACCACGTACGCGGCCACGAATTTTCCGCCCGCGGGAGAATCGAACGCCTGCACGGTAGCGTCTTTCACGCCTTCGAAGTCGCGGATCACTTTTTCTATTTCAGTGAGCTCTATCCTGAACCCGCGGACTTTGACCATTCCGTCCCGGCGGCCGATGTAATCGATGTTTCCGTCCGGAAGCAGGCGCGCGATATCTCCGGTCCGGTACATCAGGTCGTAATCCGGACCTTCGGAATGCGGATTGCGAACGAGAACCGCGGCAGTCTTTTCCGGATTGTTCAGATATCCGCGGAACACCTGCGGCCCGCTGATGCATAATTCTCCGCACGCTCCGGAGGGAACTATCCTTCCGTCCTCGTCGAGGATGTACAGCATCATGTTGTCGTTCGGCTTTCCTATGGGAAGGATCGGGCTGTCGTCGGTCACCCGGAAGTACGTGACGCATACCGTGCACTCCGTGGGTCCGTAAAGGTTGAGGAACTTCACGCTCTCCGGGGGTTTGATCGGAACCAGCGCCTCCCCGCCCAGGCCGAAGCATCTGAGGGTACCGCATTTAGTCATCCCGATGAACATCCTTCCCATCTGGGTCGTCATGAATCCGTGGGTGATTCCGTTTTCGATGTAAAATTCATCGATTTTGCCGAGATCTTTGCGTATCTCGTCGGGAATGACGTACACTCCGGATCCAGACGTCAGCGATCCGAAGATATCGGACATGCACGCGTCGAATCCGAAGCTGGCGTAGGTCGCGAATCTGCATCCGGGCTCCAGCTCCATCAGTCTGCCGAACCAGTCCGTGAACGCGGCGAGGTTCCTGTGCTCGAGAACGCAGCCTTTGGGCGTTCCGGTGGTTCCGGATGTATACAGTATGACGAACGCGTCCTCCGGCGAGGGGGCCAGGGAGGAAACGTCCGGGGCGTCCCCTTTGAACAGCTCGTCGAACTCGTCGGTAAACAGGACCTTTCCGCGGTACTCGGGAACCAGGCCGATCAGGGAGCGGTCGGCTATAAGCAGGCCGGTTCCGGAATCCTCCATCATGAATCTGAGGCGCTCCGCGGGATACGTCGGATCCAGAGGCTGGTACGCGGCTCCGGATTTTATCACGCCTACCGCGGCCGTGACCATTTTGTCTGATCTGGGGACCAGAACCGAGACGAACTCGTTCTTCTTCACGCCCGCGGATGCGACGTAGGACGCGATGTGATCCGTGAGGCGATCCAGCTCCCTGAAGTCCAGAGAAGCGTCTTTGAACGATACGGCGGTGCATCCGGGATATTTTTTCGATACTTCCCTTATGATATCCGCCAGCGTTTTGTCTCTGTCGTACGCGTGCTTAGACGAATTGACTTTCCTCACCAGTTCCAGATCCTTGTCGCCGGCGAGTCCGATCTCCCGCAGGGCTGAAACTTCGAGGAAGCTCTCCGAGCATTTCATCAGCGACGACATGAAGCTTTCCATGAGTTCTGCGCTGTAGACGGAGGCGTCGAATACGATGTCGAACAGGAAACCGTCCCTCATGGGATAAACCTGGACGGTCAGAGGGTTTTTCACGTCCCTGATCTCGATCTCCCCCTCCAGAGCCTTCTCGTCGTCCAGTATCCCCTGGTAAACGAACATCACGTCGGCGGAGGCGTTCATTTTCGCAACTATCTCCGAAAACGGATAAATGTCGTTTTTAATTGATGCGGCTATCTGATCCGCCGTGCGCTTCACCAGGCTGCCGGGGCTGTCGCCGCCGTCGAATCTGAACACCACCGGAAGAGTCTTCACGAGCATTCCGACCAGGCGGGATGTCTTTCCGCTCTTTCTCCCGCTGTAGACCGTAGCATGGCACGATTCCCTGCTGTACGTGAAGCGGGACATGACGAATCCCATGACGGACTGGAAGAACGCGTTTTCCGTGGCGCCGTTCCTGCCGGCGAATTCTTTGATTTTTCCCGGATCTATGCGGAGTTTATTCCGCAGGTGCCCCTTGGCGGGCGCGGTCCCGCAGGCGTCCCGCTGGATCATCGTGACCCCGTCGGTTTCGGACATGAGATCCGAGTAATATTTCTCCGCTCTGGCGTACTCTCCGGAGCCGATCTTCTCCGCCTCCTCGTCCGACAGATCGAAAACGGTGAAGTCCTCGGGCTTCGCCTCTC